>JAVROG010000133.1:0-12827 GCA_032162865.1 Mycobacterium sp.
ATCGCCGACATCGCCGAGCCGTTGCCACGGACGCTGGCGTGGTCGGCGGCCTGGGAAATGACGCGCGAGGCCGAACTGCGCGCCCGCGACTTCGTGTCACTGGTGTCGGGCGGTATCCAGGCCGAAACCGAGGTGACGGTGGCGCAGCGGCTGCTGCTGCAGGCGCAGACGGCGGTGGGCTCCTATGCCGAGCCGGGCTGGGCGCGTGAGCACGGCTGGCCGCAGTTGGCCGACCGACTGCTGGAATTGGCGCGCGACGCCGCGCCGGGTTCGGATCACCAGCTCGTCTTCGTCAACGCGCTGTGCTCGTCGGTGCTGTCACGACGGCACCTGGACGTACTCACCGCGTTGCTCGACGGTGACCCCGCCGAGCATGGGCTGGCGGGGCTGGACGTCGACACCGACCTGCGCTGGCGCGTCGTGATAGCGCTGGCCGGCGCCGGCGAGATCGATGCCGAGGGCCCGGAGTCACCCTGGATTGACGCCGAGGTGCAGAGCGACCCGACCGCCGCCGGCAAACGGCACGGCGCACATGCGTCGGCCGCAAGACCGCAACTCGAGGTCAAGCAGGACGCTTTCACCACCGTGGTCGAGGACGACACCCTGGCCAATGCGCTCAGCCGCGCGATGATCGCGGGCATCGCCACGCCGGGGCAGGGCGAGTTGCTCAAACCATTCACCGCCCGCTACTTCGAGACGATCCCGGGAATCTGGGCGCGGCGATCTAGCGAAGTCGCGCAGACGGTAGTGATCGGTCTGTACCCGCACTGGGACATCAGCGAGGAGGCCATCGCCGCCGCTGACACGTTCCTGCAGGCGCCCGAGTCCGAAGTGCCGCCGTCGTTGCGCCGGCTCGTGCTGGAAGGGCAGGCCGCGGTGAAGCGGTCGCTGCGCGCACGCAAATTCGACAGTGGCGCCTAGAACGCAGCCTAGAACGCAGCCGCAGCCAACTACGCGGGCGAGATCCCCGAGCTGAGCACTCGGATCGCGCTGACCAGCCCGTCGATGAGGTGGCCCTGCTCGAATGCCGACGAAGCGGCGGCGACGCCAAGCGGAGCCGCCGACTCGGCGCCGCGACCACGCACCGCAGCGCCGTACACGACCTCGATGGCGCTTTGATCGGGCGACACTGCGAGCAGCACCGCATTGTTGGGGGTCGGGACCTTGACCAGGATCTCGCGCGCCCGTGCGGCGGTGTCGGCGCCCAGGTCACCCAGGTAGACGGCGAACCGCGCCTTGGATGCCCGCGACGCGTATTTCAGGGCATCGTCCACCGCGACGAGGTCCTTGATCGAAAACGGAAAATGCACCGAGATTTCGCCGGGCGGGGTGACCCCCGAGACCCGTCCGCTGGTCGTCAGCACCCAACCGCGGGGCAGGCCGGCGGGGTCGATCGTCGCGACTTCACCATGTGCCACTTGCGCCACCTCCAACCGTGAACTCCGGCTCGCCGTGCCCGCCGTGTGCACCACCGACAGCCTCATCGGTGGCGGCCCACAGAATCGGCGGGTGGGTCCACTTTTCGGACAAGTCATAGCTTCGTGGGTGCAGCCCCTTGCGGGTCAGCAACAACAACCCGAGGACGATCACCAACAACAACGGGACCCCGAGTACGAGCAGGTGAGTCTCCATAGCATTCACGACGAAAACCGTATCCCACCTGAGGAGGAACCGGCACACTGAGGACCTTCAAAATGCCGCTAAGCCCGGAAATGCCTAGGCATCACGCCGCGCCCTCACCGAGGTATCGCGCCCAGGACGGGTCCAGCTCCTTGACCGTGGAAAGCAGTCGCCAGTGCTGTCCGGTGGGCGGCAGTGGCGTGCGGCGCAACACCCAACCCAGCTCGGCAAGCAGCTTGTCGCCCTTGCGGTGATTGCACGTTGAGCAGCACGCGACGCAGTTCTCCCACGAATGCGCACCTCCGCGACTGCGTGGCACGACGTGGTCGATGGTGTCGGCCTTGGTGCCGCAATAGGCACACAGGAAACGATCGCGGTGCATCAGCGCGGCCCGCGTCATCGGCACACGGGCCCGATAGGGCACCCGCACAAAGGACCGCAGTTGGATCACCGACGGCGCCGCGATGGACCGGGTCGCGGAGTGAATCACCGTGCCTGCGGGATCGTCGTGCACCACGTCGGCTTTACCGCAGATCACCATGACGATCGCGCGCCGCATCGGCAATGCGGTGAGGGGCTCGTAGGTGGAATTCAGCAGGAGCACCCGCCGGCGATTCCAGATCGAGGCGTTCTCGGTCCGGTTGGGCGGACAGGTTTCGGCACCTTGGGCGATGCGGTGGGAATTGACACTATGCAGAGACGGCGCGGTCGCGGGCCCGGTTCCGTTTGCCGCGGCACCGGACATGCGGTGGCTGCGGCGTTTGTTGCGCTGCGCCATAAATCCTCCGCCGACAGTTCACCATGATTTGCTGCCAATCGCACGCCAAATTCCCTCAGCCACGCCGTGTCGAGCTGGTGAACACCCGGAGCCCGTCGGCGCTCACCGCGCAAGTGGCTCACAATGGAAGGCGATGGATCAAACAACAGAGTCTTTCTACGACGCCATCGGCGGCGCTAAGACCTTCGACGCGATCGTGGCTCGGTTCTACGAGCAAGTTGCCGACGACGAGATACTGCGCCCGCTCTATCCCGAGGAAGACCTCACGGGCGCCGAGGAACGACTGCGAATGTTTCTCGAGCAGTACTGGGGCGGCCCACGGACCTACTCGGATCGACGTGGACATCCCCGGCTGCGGATGCGGCACGTCCCGTTCCGGATCAGTCCCATCGAGCGCGACGCCTGGTTGCGGTGCATGCACACCGCTGTCGCCTCCATCGATTCGCAGACCCTCGACGACGAGCATCGTCGCCAGTTGTTGCAGTACCTGGAAATGGCAGCCCACTCCATGGTCAACTCCGCGTTCTGATGGCAGATCGACCGACTCGGGGCCAGACGCGCCCCGGCAATAAGCGGTGGTGGCAGTCAGCGGTGTTCTACCAGGTGTATCCACGCTCGTTCGCCGACAGTGACGGAGACGGCGTTGGCGACCTCGACGGGCTGGCCGACCGGTTGGATTACCTGGAACAGCTTGGTGTGGAGGGGATTTGGATAAACCCGGTCACCGTCTCGCCGATGGCCGACCACGGTTACGATGTCTCCGACCCCAGAGACATCGACCCGCTGTTCGGCGGGATGGCCGCTTTCGAGCGGCTGATAGCGGAGGCGCACGCGCGGGGCATCAAGGTCACGATGGACGTGGTGCCCAACCACAGCAGCTCCCAGCACCTGTGGTTTCAGGCCGCGTTGGCCGCCGGCCCGGGCAGCGATGCCCGCAATCGCTATTTCTTTCGCGACGGTCGCGGACCCGACGGCCTGTTGCCGCCCAACAACTGGGAGTCGGTGTTCGGCGGTCCGGCCTGGACCCGGGTGACCGAGCCGGACGGCAACCTCGGCCAGTGGTACCTGCACCTCTTCGATACCGAGCAGCCGGATTTGAACTGGGACAACCCGGAGATCTTCGACGACTTCGAGAAGACGCTGCGCTTCTGGCTGGAACGCGGCGTAGACGGGTTTCGCATCGACGTGGCGCACGGCATGGCCAAGCCACCGGGACTGCCGGACGCCCCGGATGCCGACATCCAGATCCTGCGCCACACCGATGACGACCCGCGGTTCAACCGGCCGGGCGTGCACGCGATCCACCGCGACATCCGCGCGGTCATGGACGACTATCCCGAAGCGGTGAGCATCGGCGAGGTATGGGTTCACGACAACGCCCAGTGGGCCGAATACGTCCGACCCGACGAGCTCCACCTCGGCTTCAACTTCCGGCTCACGCGCACCGAATTCGACGCCACCGAGATCCGCGAGGCGGTGCAGAACTCGCTGGATGCCGCCGCGTTGGAAAACGCCACGCCGACCTGGACCCTGTCCAACCACGACGTAGGCAGGGAGGTCAGTCGATACGGCGGCGGCGACATCGGGCTGCGCCGCGCCAAGGCGATGACGATGCTCATGCTCGCGCTGCCGGGTGCGGTGTTCCTCTACAACGGCGAGGAGCTGGGTCTGGCCGACGTGGCTCTGCCCGACGAGGTACTGCAGGACCCGACCTGGGAGCGGTCGGGGCACACCGAGCGTGGCCGCGATCGGTGCCGGGTTCCGCTGCCTTGGTCGGGCGATGCTCCCCCGTTCGGGTTTTCCAACAACACCGACACCTGGCTGCCGATGCCCGCCGACTGGGCGACGCTCACCGTGGAAAAGCAACGTGCCGACCCCGATTCGACTTTGTCGTTCTTCCAGCGGGTCCTCGAATTACGCAGGGAGCGTGCCGAATTCGATGGCTACTTGATCGATTGGCTGCCCGCGCCAACCGACGCCTTGGCATTCCGGCGCCGCGGCGGCGGCCTGGTATGCGCGTTGAACGCCGGCAAACGCCCGATCGCGCTCCCGCCCGGAGAACTCATCCTGGCGAGCGCGGAGTTGGTGGCCGGGCAGTTGCCGCCGGACGCTGCGGCATGGCTGGTGTGATTAGTCGTCTCGCTTTTCCTCACCCCCTGCTCTATATGTGATGCATGGCGCCCTACGCGTGGACAGTGATCGGAGCAGGACCGGCGGGCATTGCCGCGGTCGGAAGACTGCTTGACCACGGAATTGCCAACGACAAGATCGCGTGGATCGATCCGGCCTTTGCCGCCGGAGACCTCGGTCAGAGATGGCGGTCGGTGTCGAGCAACACCATTGCCGGGACCTTTCTGGAATACCTGAACGGTTCCTCGGCATTTCGGTTCTCCGAGGCTCCGCCGCTGCCGCTTCAGGAAGTCGATCGCGAAGAGACGTGCGCGCTGGCGCTGGTCGCAGATCCATTGCTGTGGGTCACCGAGCGGCTGTGCGAGCGAGTGCACACATTTCAGACGACGGCGACCGCCCTCAATTTGGAGGGCCGTCAGTGGCGAATTCACACCGAGGACCAAGAGCTGAGTTCGCAGAATGTGATCCTCGCCGTCGGCGCGGTTCCCACGAAGCTCGATTATCCGCAGCTGGAGGAAATTCCGGTTGAAGTGGCTCTTGACCCCGAGCAACTCGCCGAACAGCAGCTCGAAGGCGCCACTGTTGCCGTCTTCGGTTCATCGCACTCATCGATGATCGTCTTGCCCCATCTCCTGCGTCTTCCGGTCAAGAAGGTGATTAATTTCTACCGCAGTCCGCTCAAGTACGCGGTTTATCTGGACGACTGGATTCTGTTCGACGACACCGGCCTCAAGGGCCGAGCGGCCGAATGGGCCCGGGAAAACATTGACGGCGTACATCCCGAAAGATTGGAGAGGTGCTGGGTTTCGGGTCCCGAATTCGACGAGAAACTCCACGAGTGCGACCGCGTCGTCTATACCGTTGGATTCGAGCGCAGGAAGCTGCCGGAAACACCCCAATGGGGACCGCTGGATTACAACCAGCAGAACGGGATCATCGCGCCCGGCCTATTCGGTCTGGGCATCGCATTCCCTGAATACGCGGAAGACCCCTACGGCTACGGCCAATATCGCGTGGGTCTCAAGAAATTCATGGATTACCTGAACTCCGTGTTGCCGTTATGGACCGTGTACGGCACCTGAGGGGTCGGGAGCGATTCGCAACCGCCAAAAACTCGGGTTGATTTGAAACCACGCTCCGGTCGGCGCGCCGAAAATCAGCGCACTACCAGTGCCGCGTGACCGCGCCGTCGGTACACCGAACCGAACCGTGCGTCGATGCGCAACCAGGCCGGCAGGATTCGGACCCGGATCATTTCATCGTCGTCGATGGCATCGGCCGACTGCGGCAGGAAACCCATTGCGGTCAAGGCGAATACGCACCGCATCGGCAGCCCGACCGCAGTGTCGCCCGAGCTGACTTCAATGACTTCCTGGTCCAGCAGCGAGACCGGTGGCCCATGGGCACTGCCGTGTTCCCTGGCCAGTTGCGCGCCGCTTTGCGCCAAGTCCATCATTACCTTGGCCGGTATGTCCTCCAAGTGGGTGAAGCCGGATTCCGGCGGCAGACCACCCCGCCACGCCGAGTCCATCGCGAAGCCCGGGTCGACATAGCCGTCGGAAGGGCCGGATTTTTCCGAGGCGGCCAGCCCGCGCGCCAATCCGTCTGCGCCGACCGACATGTCGTCGGGCCGGACCTTGCCGGCCACCACGCGACTGGCCAACACATCGAAACCCGTTGCCACCCAGGCCGTCACCAGTCCCTCCGGGCGGACGCGGAGTCGGATGACCGCGGCATCGTCGAGGCGTATCGCGTGATCCACGAACGTAGCGAGATCCGCGCGGTGGGCAGCTATGGCGTCCGGACCCAGCCACAGTCCGCGATCGGCTACCGAATCCACCGCTGCAGGTACTCCCGATGATGAGGCGACAGTCGCACCAACCGCTGCTCCTCGATGTGCACCGCAGCCAGTTGTGACTCGGCGATGACGGCCGGCTTGGACGTCGGATCGGCGTGCACGGAACGCACTTCGTAGCCCAGCGTGAAGTCGACCGCTCGCAGCCGTTTGGTCCAGATGGTCACCTGCAGCGGCGAATCGACAAGTCGTAGCTGATCTTTATAGGTCACCCGGACATCGGCGATCAGCAGGCCGATGGTGGTGATGTCGGCCCCGAAAGGTTCCTGGAGGAACGGCACCCTCGACTCTTCGAGAATGGTCACCATGGTGGCGTGGTTGACGTGCTGGTACATGTCGATGTCCGACCAACGCACCGGCACGGGTGCGACATAGCCGATGCTCACCCGGACGATCCCCGGCCGCTGGTGCGCGTCATGCGGCGAATCTGCCGCGCCGCCACCGACAGCGTTGCGAGGTCCATCGCGCCGCTTTCCTGGATCTCATTGAGCGTCCGACGGGCCCGCTCCACCCGGGACGCGCTGATGTGCTCCCACTCGGCGATCTTCTGCTCGCCACTTTCGTCCGGCTCCCCCACCGCCAACACGTCGAAACACAACGACCGCAGCGACGCATAGATGTCGTCACGAATCGCCAACCGCGCCAACGAATGCCACCGATCGTTGCGCTCCAGTTCGGACACCGCCGTCAACAGGGAGTCGGTGCCCAGGCGATCCATCAGCGCGAAATAGGTGTCGGCGACCTCCGCCGTCTCGATCTCGGTGATGTCGGCGATGTCGATGATGTCCAGCAGGCTGTAGCGGTACAGGCCTGCCGCGACTCGGTAAGCCAGGTCCGGTGGCGCACCCTGCGCGGTGAACTCCGCGGCTTCCTTTTCGACGATGGCTTTGTCGTCCCCGCGCAACCACTCCGACATGTGCGGCGTCAGCGCCTTGACCTTCGCGGCGAACCGGTTGATCTCGGCGCCGACGGCCAGTGGTTGGGGACGGTAGTTGAGCAACCAGCGGCCGGCGCGGTCGATCAGTCGGCGGGTGTCCAGGGTCAACCGGTCCGACAGCGCGACCGGGAGGTTGGCAGCGCGGATCCGCCGCCACACATGCCCCACCCCGAAGATGGCGTTGGTGGCGGCATAGGTACGCACCGCGTCGGTCGGTGTGACGCCGACGTCTTCGGCGATCCGGTAGGCGTAGCTGATGCCCGCGGTGTCCACCATGTCGTTGATCAGCATGGTGGTGACGATCTCGCGGCGCAGTTGGTGCTGACGTATTTCCGGAGTGAACCGTTCACGTAGCGGCTTCGGGAAGTAATGGGGCAGCCGAGACGCGAAGACATCCAGATCGGGTACGTCGGTCTTCAACAACTCCTCTTTGAGCCCCAGCTTGACGTGCGCCATCAACGTCGCCAGCTCGGGCGAGGTGAGTCCGATGCCGATCTCGGTCCGTCGGACGATCTCCTTTTCCGACGGCAGAGCCTCCAATTCGCGGTTGACGCCGCGCGCGGCCACCAGGTACTTGATCTGGTCTGCATGCACCGGAAGCAGGCTGGCTGCGTTGGCTCGGCTGGTTCCCATCAGGTCGTTCTGGTCCTCGTTGTCGGTGAGTACCAGCTTGGACACCTCGTCGGTCATCGACTCGAGCAGCTGATGCCGCTCCTTAGCTTTGACCTTTCCGGCGGTGACCAGCGAATCGATCAGTATCTTGATATTGACCTCGTGGTCCGAGCAATCCACGCCAGCGGAGTTGTCCAGCGCGTCGGTGTTGACCCGGCCGCCCCCCAGATCGAATTCGATCCGGCCCAACGCCGTCACCCCGAGGTTGCCGCCTTCGCCGATGACCTTGGCGCGCACCTGATTTCCGTTGACGCGCACCGGATCGTTGGCGCGGTCGCCGACCGCGGCATCGGACTCCGACTCGGCCTTGATGTAGGTGCCGATTCCGCCGTTGAACAGCAGGTCCACCGGCGCCTGCAGGATCGCGCGCATCAGGTTGGGCGGTGCCATCTCTGCCACATCGCCATCGATGCCCAGGGCTTCGCGGACCTGTGCGCTGATCGGGATGGTCTTCTGCTCGCGGCTGTACACCCCGCCGCCTTCGCTGATCAGCGACTTGTCGTAGTCGTCCCAGCTGGAGCGGGGCAGGTCGAACATCCGCTTGCGTTCCACCCACGTCGTCGCCGCGTCGGGGTCCGGGTCGAGGAAGATGTGCCGGTGATCGAAGGCGGCGATCAGCCTGATGTGTTTGCTCAGCAGCATCCCATTGCCGAACACGTCGCCGCTCATGTCACCGACGCCGACAACGGTGAAGTTCTGCGTCTGGGTGTCGACGCCGATCTCCCGGAAGTGCCGCTTGACCGCCTCCCAGGCCCCCTTGGCGGTGATGCCCATGGCCTTGTGGTCATAGCCGACCGACCCACCAGAAGCGAACGCATCGCCCAGCCAGAAGCCGTAGGACTTGGCTACGTCGTTGGCGATGTCGGAGAACGTGGCGGTGCCTTTGTCTGCGGCCACCACCAGGTAGGCGTCGTCGCCGTCTCGCCGCACCACCCCGGGTGGCGGGTTCACGGCTTTGGTTGAGTGGTCGACGTTGTCGGTCACATCGAGGAGCCCCGAGATGAACAGCTGATAGCAGGCGACGCCTTCGGCCCGGGCGGCGTCGCGGTCGGTGGCGGCGTCGCCGGTAGGCAGCGGCGGCCGCTTGACGACGAAGCCGCCTTTGGCGCCGACCGGAACGATGACGGCGTTCTTGACCGCTTGTGCTTTGACCAGGCCGAGAACCTCGGTGCGGAAATCGTCTCTGCGGTCCGACCAACGCAGGCCGCCGCGCGCGACGGGCCCGAACCGCAGGTGTACGCCTTCCACGCGGGGCGAGTAGATGAAGATCTCGAACTTGGGGCGCGGCAACGGAAGTTCACTGATCAGTTGCGCATTGAGCTTGACCGAAAGGACATCGCGACTGCGGGCCGAACCGTCGCGCGTCACGAAGTAGTTGGTCCGCAGCGTGGCCTCGACCAGTGAGGCGAAGGCGCGCAGGATGCGGTCGGTGTCCAGGCTCACCAGCGCGTCGATGTCGGCGGCGACAGCGGCGGCCGCGACCTGCGCATCACGGCCGCTGACCGAGGAGCCACCCGTTGTGGGGTCGAAAAGCGCCTCGAACAACGCGACCAGTGAGCGCGCCGTCGAGGGATGCTCGTTGAGCACCGACTCGATGTGGGACTGGCTGTACGGAAAGTTGGCCTGCCGCAGATACTTTGCGTAGGCGCGCAGCAGCACGACCTGCTGCCAGGTCAACCCGGCGCGCATGACCAATTCATTGAACCGGTCGACCTCCACCCGGCCTTGCCAGATCGCGGTGACTGCGTCGGCGAATCGTTGCGCGCCCGCCTCGCGTTCCGCCTCCGTCGACGCCAATCGAATCGTCGGATGCGGAACGATCTTGAACTGGTAGATCCACACCAGCAGTCCGTCTTGGCGGGTAACGGTGAATGGTCGTTCCTCCAGAACCACGACGCCCATGCTTTGCAGCATCGGTAGCAGCTGGCTCAGCGAGGCGGTGCGGCCGCCCAGGAACCAGGTCAGCTGGGCGCCTCCCTCGTCGCGTTCGGAGAACACCAACTTGACCGAATCATCGCTGAGCTCTTTGATGACGGCGATGTCGTCGATGGCCTCGGCGGGGGTAACAGCCTGCTTGTACGCGTCGGGAAAGGCGCCGGCGTAGTGCTCGGCGTCGGCGTGGCTGACCGACTCCGTCGGGGCTGCGGAGGTGAGCCGGTCCCCCCAGGTTCGGGCTGCCTCGCTGAGCAGTGTCTGGATGCGGGCCCGATTGAGCTCCGAGACGTCGACCGAACCCGGTTTAGATTGTTCGGGCAGCCGGACCATGAAATGCATTAACGCCCACGGTGATTCACTTACCCGAGCGGTGAACTCCAACCGTGTGCCGCCGAACTCGCGGACCAGGATGTCCTCAATCTGCAAGCGCACCGCGGTGGTGTAGCGGTCGCGGGGCACGTACACCAGGCACGAGACAAAGAACTGCAGCCGGTCAGCGCGCAGGAAGAGCAATGCGCGCCGTTGGGATCCCATGTCCACCACGGCCTTGGCCATCGTCAGTAGGGAATCGGCACTCAGCGTGAACAACTCCGGCCGCGGGACGGTCTGGATCACGTCGAGCAGGAGCTGTCCCGGGTGGCTCGGGTCGCTGCCGGCCAAGGTGAGCGCATCACGAACGCGGTGCGCGATGGTCGGGATCTCCAAGACGTCGGCGTTCATCGCGGCGACCGTGAAGAGTCCGACGAAGCGATGCTCGAAGACGCTGCGATCACCCCCGTCGGCGCCGTCGACGTATTCCCGGATCGCAATGGCATACGGGTAGGCGCCGTAGCGCAGATAACTGCCCACCGTGGCCTGAGCCAAGACCAGCAGTTTGGATTCGTCGGTAAGCCGGGGCCGGGTGCCGGAGCGGGCCCGCAGTACGCCCAGGCCGCTCGATCCGTCCCCGACGACCAGACCGTCCTGCACCTGGGTTCGCTGGTAGCCCAGCAGCAGGAAGTTCCCCCTGCCCAACCAGCGCAGCAGCGCAGCAACTTCCTGCCGGTCGGGTGCCTCGTAGCGGCCTTCGGAATCGTTGTCGACATCGGCGGCCACCTCGCTCAAGGTGTCAATCAACGCCATCGCATCGGTGGCGACCCGCTGTACATCGGCGAGGACTTTGGGCAGTAGCCGTTCCACCTCGGCGAGGACCTTGCGGTCTACCGAGGCCGAAAGCTGGACGTGGATCCAGGCCTCGCCGATGTAAGGCGACGCGTCGTCGGCCTTCGGCTCGACGCGCAGCAGCTCCCCGACCGAGTCGCGGCGCACCTCGAAGACCGGGGTCATGATCGCCGTGTAGGCGAGGCCGAGGCGGTGCAGCAGCACGGTGACCGAATCCATCAGCATGCTGCCCTGGTCGGTGACCACTTGCAATGCGGGCCCGAAGCCCGCCGGGTCGTCAGCCGGGTAGACGGCGACCGAACTTTCCCCGGATGGGCGATGCTCGGCGAGCCGGCGGTGGGCATCCACCAATGCGGGCGTCACCAACGAGGCTGGGTCCGCCGCACTATTCGGTCGGTCGTCATGTGGACCCCGATAGCTGTCGAGGTAGGCCTTGGATACCCAGTCAGGAACGCCGGCGCGCTGCGTGAACGTGGCCCACGCCGCGACATCTTCTCTGGCTCCGGGATCGATCGTCATTCCGACTGCTCCCAACTCGCGACGGAAACCGCTGGTCCAATTGCCTCACTCTGCAGCGGCCGTTCCGGTCGCTTCGTTGCGAGGCGGGCAGAGCTGACATTAGTCCCGTGTCAGCCTGCGGTGGGTCATCCGGTGCGGACGCGCCGCTTCGGCGCCAAGCCGTTCCACCTTGTTTTCCTCGTACGCGCCGAAGTTGCCTTCGAACCAGAACCATTTGGCCTCGTTGTCGGCGTCACCTTCCCAGGACAGGATGTGTGTGCACGTCCTGTCCAGGAACCAGCGGTCGTGGGAGATCACGACCGCACAGCCAGGAAAGTTAACCAGCGCATTTTCCAGCGAACTCAGGGTTTCGACGTCGAGGTCGTTGGTCGGTTCGTCGAGCAGAATCAGGTTGCCGCCCTGTTTGAGGGTCAAGGCCAGGTTCAGCCTGTTGCGCTCGCCGCCGGACAGCACGCCTGCTGGCTTCTGCTGGTCAGGCCCTTTGAAGCCGAACGCCGACACGTAGGCGCGCGAGGGCACCTCGGTCTGACCGACCTGGATGTAGTCCAGCCCATCGGAGACGACTTGCCAAACGTTCTTCTTCGGATCGATCCCGGCGCGGGCCTGGTCCACATAGCTCAGCTTGACGGTCTCGCCGACCTTGACGGTGCCGCTGTCCGGCTCCTCGAGCCCGACGATGGTCTTGAACAGTGTCGTCTTGCCGACCCCATTGGGACCGATGACACCCACGATGCCGTTGCGGGGCAGGGTAAAGGACAGATCCTTGATCAGGATCCGGCCTTCGAAGCCTTTGTCGAGGTGGTCCACATCGACCACCACCGAGCCCAGGCGTGGGCCGACCGGAATCTGAATCTCCTCGAAGTCGAGCTTGCGAGTCTTCTCCGCCTCGGCGGCCATCTCCTCGTAGCGTTGCAGCCGCGCCTTACTCTTGGCCTGGCGAGCCTTGGCGCCCGACCGCACCCAGGCCAGCTCCTCTGTCAGTCGCTTCTGCAGCTTGACGTCCTTGCGCCCCTGCACCGACAGCCGCTCGGCCTTCTTCTCCAGGTAGGTCGAGTAGTTGCCCTCGTACGGATAGGCGCGACCGCGGTCGAGTTCGAGGATCCACTCGGCGACGTTGTCGAGGAAGTAACGGTCGTGGGTGACCGCCAGGATCGCGCCGGCGTAGCTGGCCAGGTGCTGCTCGAGCCACTGCACGCTTTCCGCGTCCAAGTGGTTGGTCG
>JAVROG010000134.1:0-2818 GCA_032162865.1 Mycobacterium sp.
CCCGGACGTGGATCATGACGTTGCGGGATAGGGCACTGTCGGCAAGGCAGCAGCGGCATTGCATCAGCGCACTCGGCGGCGTCGACCTATTGGTCTACGTCGACACCTGCCATGACCTCATGTACAGCGAACCCGGACAGCTGGCCGCAATCCTGCTTGAACGGTGCCGGTCGCGGGCGCGGTCCTGACTCAGGGTGCGTCAATTGCTTTCTGCGAGCAGGATTCGGGGCAGTGGTTCGTCGTCATGTCTGCCGTTCGTCAGGCCGGATTCCGTAGCACTCCGCGGGGTGTCGTGAGTGGCAAGTCAAGTGAGGACAGCAGCCCCGGAGGTGCCGTCACGACGTACGGCACGGCGTTGAGCAGCCTCATTGCCGTGCCGATCATTCCTTCGTCGCTGCTATTCGCCTCGTCGCCAACGGTGAACACACACGTCATCTTCGGCGATCCTTCGATGATGATCCGGTAGGTGCCGTCTCGCTCGGCGTCGGGCCACTCCGGTGCCAGATCGGCGGCGAGCCGGTTGACATGCTCGATGACGATCGCATCGTGGCCGTCGACCACCCGATCGTCTCCATTCGCACAGCGCCGCATGTCCCCGCCTCGACCGCGCCGAAGGCGGTGACGAGATCACGTGGTGTGGCGCGGCGGTCGTAGGTCTCCCGGACTTCGTCGAGCTCAACACCGAGCGCCGCGGCGACGTAGTGCACGGGCGGTCCCCAGGCATGTTGCTGCATACCTGGGTACTGCATCAGCGGCGTGTGGTCGAGCGGCATCCCGAACCCGAAGACATCGCGCATCAGGAACTCGTTGCCGTAGCTGTCATAGCGGAAGATCTCCTGCGTGCGCACCGATGTGATGGATGCCGACAGCGTCGTCAGCAGCGCCACCAGTTGATCGCCCGCGAAACCGGGCTCCATTCCTGAGGAATAGAGCGACGCGCCGCCCGCCTCGGCGGCGACTTTCAATTCCGCTGTGTACGTGGCGTTCCAGGCCGGCGGATACACGAGACCTGGCGAACTCACCGTCACGACATTGATGCCGGCCCGCAGCAGTGCGACGTAGACGGGGATGTTCGTGGCATCGAGTTCGGGTCCAGAAGCGGTGTAGATCACGCAATCCGGTTGTGCGGCAATGACATCGTCGATGCTTTGGGTGGTCTGCAATCCGATGGCGCCTAGCCCGACGAGTTCACCGGCGTCGCGGCCGGCCTTGTCGTCGCTGTGCACCCACACCGCGACCAACTCCAGATCATGGCGCTGGTGCGTGGTTCGGATCGCGATGCTGCCGATGGTGCCGGTCGACCACACGGCAATCCGTATCGGACGATCGGCGGCGGTGTCGTGCGTCATTCAGATCTCCTCTATCGCTTCCGCGCTTGAGGAGCAGTCTGACGCACCGTCGATGATCCCAGGAATCGCTGTGGCCGGTGCGATCCTGGGTGTGTCCATCGATCTGTCACTGCTGCAGCGACTCTTTCAGTGCGGCAACAGTTTCCAGGTCGTCAAGGGCGATCACAGCCCGCCGTAGTCCTTCGGTGGCGATATCTTCGACCTGCATTCCGCCCATCCCCGCGGTGATCAGCGCGGCCACGTATGCGTACTGTGCGCCCTGCCGGTAGCGCAGCCAGAAGTCGTCCTCGTCCAGCTCAGGGCCACCGGCCGCCGCCAACGCGTGTCGGTAGTTTCGCAATAAGTCGCGTTGAGCGGCGCGGCGGTCTTCCGGCGTCAAACTGGTGATCAGCGTGTACGCCAGTTCGCGCGACGGGTGCCCCTGGCGCACCGCCTGCCAGTCGAGCAGTCCCGCCTTTCCGTCGCGGAAGTAGACGTTGCCCGGGTGCGCGTCGCCGTGCAGGACCGTATGCGGGGGGGTATCGATCAGCGCGGCGACCGCGCGGGGGTTGTCGGCGATGAAGCGCCCGTTCTCCACGGGGATATCAGTGCGTTCGGCAAGCCGTTTTATCGAGGTGCTCATCAACGACCTGTTCAGCATGGAGGCGACGTCGCCCGACGGCGTCTGGAGCCAGCCCAGTGGTCCTTTCCGGTCATGCGGCAGGCGGCCCCAGAAGGTGGCGTGCAGCTTGGCCAGCAATTCGACGATCAGGCTGGCCTGGTCGGTGGACAGGGGATGCAGGGTGTCGGGAAACTCGCACGACGCGGCGGGTAGGTCTTCCAGGACCAGCAGGTAACGGCCGGTCCAGGCATCGAATGCGGTGCCGTACGCCTTCGGCAGTCCGGTCAGTTCCGGAGCCAGCTGGCTGTAGAAACGCACCTCGGTGTGCCCGAGTCGGCCGAGCTCTCCCATCAGGCGGATCGCGACGGTTTGGGCCGCCAGCTTGACGAACACCGTCTCGGGGACACCGTCGCCGTTGAGTGCCAGCCGGCCCCGAAAAGACGTCCCCGCGTCACTGCCGAGCACGCTGATCGAGCTCACGGTGGTTCCCATGACATCGGTGAGGACCTTGGTGTCGAGTTCGTCGACGGTACGCGGCAGGCCCAAGCGGCTGCCGATCACCGCGTCGGTGGCGACTCGGGCGACTCCGCGGCTCAGATGAGTGGTCAGCCCGATGGTTGAGCGTGCCTGCGCTACTGGGCTTTTCATAAAATTCCGTCCTGACTGACGACACCAGGTAGACATTCCGACGCCATTTCCTGTCGGCACGACAAAGGTAGCTCAACTTCTAGACATCGAGGACCTGCTTGCGCACTACGAGCAGGTCGGCGGCATCAAGGTCGAGAACCGCTCGTGGTACCGCGCTTTCAACGCCTACAAGATGGCCGTCATCTGCCTCATCGGCGCAATGCTCATCGACGCCGGCCAC
>JAVROG010000135.1:0-2913 GCA_032162865.1 Mycobacterium sp.
GTTTCGGAGGCGGGACCAACGAGGTATTGCGGGATGTGATCGCCCAGCGCGGCCATGGCATGCCCTCCTATGGTCGGTGATCGGATGCGACTGCTCCCGGATCAGGACCAACGCGATCTGGCCGCGATGTGCCGCAGCCTGCTGGGTGGGCTGCAAAGCCCCAGCAGCGACAGCATCACGCCGACTTTGTGGGAGGCGCTGTCCGGGGCGGGAGTGCTCGGGTTGGCAGTCGAGGAAGAGTTTGGTGGCTCCGGCGGCGCCCTGACCGATCTCGGAGTCTTCTACGTAGAGGCCGGACGTGCGCTGTGCCCCACGCTCGTGCACAGCACCCTGTTGGCGGCGCTAGCCGTTGACTGGCTGGGCGGGCCGGAAGCTCGCGCGGCGTGGCTGCCCGCATTGGCGTCCGGAACATTGCGGGCCACCACCGCGCTGTGGAACCCGCGCGATGCGGTGGTGCGGACTGCACTACGCGCCACCACCCACGCGGACGGTGCTTGGCGGGTCTCCGGTGTGGCCGACTTCGTCTCCGATGCCGACTCAGCCGACCTGATCGTCGTCGCCGCGGAGACCGGTTCTGCCAGCAGGGGTTTTGTCATCGACCTGGAAACCGCACCCGGGATCACCGTCGAACCACTCACCATGATGGGTGGACACCGCGCGTGCACCGTTGCCTTCGACGATGTGCCCCTCGACGATCCCCGCCGGATCCTCGGCGGTACCGACGGACTCGACGGGCAGGACCTGCGCCGCGTCGCCAATGCGGCGACCGCATTGCTGTGCCTGGATCTCGTCGGGGTGGGAGAGGCGGTGCTGCAGCGCAGCGTCGAGCACACCAAGATGCGTGAGCAGTTCGGCCGGCCGATCGCGTCTTTTCAGGCTGCCCAGCATCTGGTGGCCAACATGCACATCGCGCTGTCGGCCGCGCGGCTGGCCGCCCATTCGGCGGTGTTCTGGATCGGCCGTGGCCACACCGCCAGCCGGGAAACGGCCGTCGCGAGGATGCACGCCGCGACGATCAAGCAGATCACTCTGGATGCTCATCAACTGCACGGCGGGATGGGGTATGTGGTCGACACCGATCTGCACCTGTTCTCCGAACGAGCCCGGGTGTTGTCGACTTTAGGCGGGGGCGCCGATGTCGCCGCGACTTGGCTTGACGCAGAGACGGATTGGGAGAGGGGCCAGTGACGTCCGAAACTGACAACAGTCTCATCGATGCCGAATCGGCAGCGCGGGTCGGCACCGTCGTCGCCACCGCTACCGGCGAGGTGAACAAGCGCGATTGGCAGCGCTGGGCGGCGGCGGTCGACGACCACAACCCACTGTGGTTCGACGCCGAATACGGCCGGGCGCAGGGTTACCGCGACATCATCTGTCCGCCACTGTTCCTGCAGTACGCCATCCTCGGCGTCAGCGCACTCGGCGACCTGCGACCCGACGGATCCTCCGGAGCGGTGACCGGCAGCCTGGCGTTTCCGCGGGCGCCACGGCGAATGGCCGGCGGCGAGAGCACCACCTTCCACCTGCCCGCCTACCACCGCGACGAGATCGAGATGGTGCGCACCATCGAGTCGATCGTCGAGAAGCAGGGGAAATCGGGACGATTTGTGTTGGTGACGTGGCGCGGCGAATACCGCAACCAGAAGCGCGAATTGGTCGCCGAAGCAGCCATGTCGATGATCGCCAGGCCAGCATGACCGACCAGGTGTATTTCGAGGACATCGACACCGGCTATATGACGCCGGTTTTGACAGTGTCCGTCAGCGAGGCCCAGATGTTCTTCTTCAGTGCCGCAACCTACAACGGGCATCGCATCCACTACGACAAGGAATGGGCGCGAGACGTCGAAGGCTATGACAACGTGCTCGTCCAGGGGCCGCTGCAGGCAGCGTTGCTGTCGCGATCGCTCACCGACTGGATCGGCGGCGCGGGCCGATTGGTGGCGTTCGGGGTGCGGAACCGCGCGATTGCCTACCCCGGCCAGCAGCTCACCTTCGGTGGTGTGGTCACCGGCAAACGGTCCACGAATCTGGTTGATCTGGACATCTTCTGCCGCCGCGGCGACGACGTGCTGATGCCGGGCACCGCGACCGTCTCGTTGCCGCACCGGGGCAACGTGTGACCGGGCTGCGCGGCGAGGCCGCCATTGTCGGCATCGCGGAACTGCCGGCCGAACGCCGCCAGAGCCGACCGCCGTCGTTCACCCTGGACCAGTACGCACTGCTGGCGAAATTGGTGATCGAGGACGCCGGGGTTGATCCCGGTGTGGTGAACGGCCTGTCGTGCCACGGCGTCGCGGAGTCGGACATGTTCGCACCTGCCACGCTGTCGGAATACCTCGGCCTGCCACTGGACTTCGGTGACCGGGTGGACCTGGGCGGTGCGACCGCGGCCGGCATGGTGTGGCGAGCCGCGGCAGCAGTCGAATTGGGAATCTGCGATGCGGTGCTGGCGGTGGTGCCGGGATCGCTGGAAATCCCGCGCTCCGAGCAGCGGCCCCCGCGCACCTTGGGCTGGTACGGGGCCTCGAGCAACAATTACGGCTCACCGCAGGCGGAGTTCGAGATTCCGTATGGCAATGTCGGCCAGAACGCGCCATACGCTCAGATCGCCCAACGATATGCGGCCGAATACGGTTACGATGCAAGAGCTTTAGCCGGCATCGCGGTGCACCAGCGGACCAACGCATGCGCCCACCCCGGCGCGGTGTTCCACGGCAAGCCGATCACCGTCGACGACGTGCTGAACAGTCCGGTGATCGCCGACCCCATCCACATGCTGGAAACCGTGATGCGCGTCCAGGGCGGCACCGGGGTCCTCGTCGCCAACGCCGACGTTGCGCGCCGCGGACGCCACCGACCCGTCTGGATCAGAGGCTTCGGCGAGCACATCCGGTTCAAAACCCCTACCTAT
>JAVROG010000136.1:0-3280 GCA_032162865.1 Mycobacterium sp.
GGATCCTCACTGACCGCGCTGCAACTGGCGGCGAACTCGGTGGCCATGGACGAGTGTGAATGGGCGCTTGCCGGCGCCGTGTGCGTGTTGGGATCGCCGGCAGCGTTCTTCGAGTTCGCAAAGCTTCATGCCCTCTCTGACGACGGCCACTGCCGGGCGTACGCCGACGACGTCAGCGGCACGGTCTGGGGCGAAGGCGCGGGAATGGTTCTCGTGGAACGGGAATCGCGGGCGCGGCAACTTGGGCACCGAATCTACGGACGCATCCTGGCCGCCCGCACCAATCACAACGGCAAGGGCAAACCGATTCTGGTTCCGCGGGTGCGCGCCCAGGAGCAGGTCGTGCAGAAGACGCTCGACGCGGCAGGCATCGATCCCGCCGACGTGGGAATGATCGAAGGACACGGCACCGCGACGCTGGCCGGTGACCCGGTGGAATTGCTCGCGCTTTTCAAGACGTACGGTGCGGCGGGATCCGAGGCGCTGCTGGGCTCGATCAAGTCGAATGCCGGGCATGCGCAGGCCGCTGCCGGGATTCTTGGACTGATCAAGGTGCTGCTGGCGGGCCAGCACGGTTACATTCCGCCAACCCTGTTCTCCGACAACCCAACCAAGAAGCTCGATTGGGATCTGGTTGGCATCCGTCTGGCCACGAAGTTGCACGAGTGGCAACCGAAGGACGGCGTCCGTTACGGCGCCGCGTCGTCATTCGGTGCCGGTGGCGCCAATGCCCACGCAATCGTCGCCATGCCCGTGAGTCCCGAAAAATGAGCATGAGTCCCGAGAGTGAGAACGTGACGCCTCGTAATTACCTGCTCCCGAATGGGACCGTTCCCGTCCTGCTTACGACGGATACGGCCGAGCTGTTACCGGCCGAAGCCGCTGCCGTCCTGGCTTATGCCACAGATCATCCCGAGGTATCGCTGCAGGCGATCGCGGGGATGTTGTTCCGGACGCGGATCGCCCGCAAACACCGGGCCTTGGCCATGGTGTCCGATCGCGACGAGCTGCTCACCGCGCTGCGATCGGTTGCCGAGGGTCGCGAACATGTTTCGGTGATCCGCACCGAGGCGGCCGCCACGGCCGGCCAGGTTGCGTATGTCTTTCCGGGGCAGGGCAGCCAGCGGCCTGGGATGGGCCGGCTGTTTTATGACTCGGTCCCGGCATTCAGGGCGGAGGTCGACCGCTGCGCCGAGGCTTTCGCCACTCAGGCGGGCCAGTCGCCGCTGAATTACCTTCTCGACGAGGACTTTCCGGCGGATGACCACGCGAGCACCGTCCAGCCTGCGTTATTCACGCAGATGGCCGGCCTGGCCGCGATGTGGCGATCCTTCGGCATTGCGCCCAGTGTCGCCGTCGGACACAGCCAGGGTGAGATCGCCGCGGCATACATATCGGGATTGATCACACTGCCGGACGCGGTCCGCATCGTCGCGATCCGTTCGCGCGGCGCCGACGAGTTCGTTTCCGGTGACTACGCGATGGCGGTCATTGCCGCCGACCGCGAGACCTGCGAGGACCTGCTCGCCCGCAGTACTGGCTGGGCGCAGTTGTCGGTGATCAATTCGCCTAGCATGAGCGGCATCTCGGGAGATCGAGCAGCCGTCCAGCGCATCGTGGACACCTTCACCGACCGCGGCGTCTTCGCCCGAGTCATCCGCGTCCAGTATCCGGCACACACCAGCCTGATCAACGAAATCAATGACCGCTTGCGGGCCGCCGCCCAAAGTGAACTGGAGAATCCCAAGTTTCTGGACACCGACATTCCCTGCGTCGGCGCCACGCTCGGAGCTCCCATCACACAGGATGTGCCGGTCGACCAATACTGGTTCTGGAACCTGCGCAACACCGTTCGCTTCGATAAGGCGATCGCGGCCGCAATGCGGTCCGGTGTCGACACTTTCGTCGAACTGGCTGAACATCCCACGCTGCAGTTGGCAATCCAAGAGAATCTCGCCGCCCTCGACGATGAACGGTCCACCATTGTTGTGGGTACGTCCAACCGAACGGCCACCGATCTCAACGACTTCACCCGCAATCTGGCCCAGCTGGCTGTCCATGATCTGGACTACCCGTGGGACAGCCTTGGCGCCGAAGCTGACGGGCCTGCACCACTGCCGCTGGCCGACTTTCCCAATACCGTGATGAACGACATCAAGCTCTGGCTGCCCCTGGAACAAGGCGTGTCGCAAATTCCCGGCAACAAATGTGCCGTCACATCGGTTGCCGCGGCACCGAAGTCGCCCCCCGCACCCAGTGCCCAAACAATGGCGCCGCGACTGCTGGCCGAGCAATGGGTTCGGCTGTCCCGGCGTTCGCTCGTGCCGCCGCGGAATATCGGCATCATCGATCACAGCGGTGAGTGCTCAGACCTCGCCCAAGCCCTGTGCGCCGCCGCCGGCGATGTCGGCGCTACGGCATGCGTCGTCGGTGATGAAAGACGTTCTGCCAGATCCGATTTCGACACCTACGTGATACTCGTTCCGCAAGCCCCAGACCTCGACGCGGCGGCAGCGGTGGCCGACGTTGCGACGTTCTTTTCCGAACGCAAGTGGTGGCCGGGCATCAACGATGCGGTCACCGACTACTGGCTGGTGACTGTCGCCGGTGAGGCTGTCCTTTCCGGCGATGCGCCGCCAAGCCTCCTACCTGCAGCGGCGAGTGCCGGTTTCCGATGTGTCGGCGCCAAATATCCGGGCACCAGATTCCGACACCTCGATCTGCCGGCCGGATCGTCCTCGAGCGTAGGCGCATCGCCAGCGACGGTAGTTTCGATAGTGGCGGCGCTGCATACCGCCCACGAGTCGGAACTGGCGATACGCGAAGGCGCCCTCTACGCCAAGCGCGTGATCGAAAGTGATTTGCCCGCGGCCGATTCGAATGTCGCACCTGCCGAACACGTACTCATCGTAGGTGGGACCGGCAAGCTCGGACTCGAGTTCTGCGAACACTTCGCGCGGGCCGGCACGGAGCGGATCACACTGGTCAACAGATCGGGCGAAACCAACGCTGTCGCAGACCGATTGCATAGCATCCGTGCGGCTACGTCGACCGATATCCGGGTCGTCGCCTGCGATTTGGCCGATCAAGCCGCGGTCGCGTTGGTCGCGCAGCAGGAACCACCGGCAGATCTGATAATCCATGCCGCCGTGGAGTACTCGGGTGTCGAACTGGAAGACATCACCGCCCAGATGGTCGACCATGCATTACAAGCCAAAGTTGTCGGGATCGCGCGGGTGTTGGAAACCTATCCCCGGGCCGAAAACTGTCCTGTGGTCCT
>JAVROG010000137.1:0-2790 GCA_032162865.1 Mycobacterium sp.
TGCGCGGAACGAGCCATCCATGTAGAACGGCGTCGAGTCGTGTCGGTGTGCGATAAGCCACGATCCAATCGACGCGGCGCAGGCCGAAAGTTGAGCGGAAACAGGTCGAGATCGAGTCGACCTGACCGGCGGGTGTCACCCCATGTGGGCCAGGGTGTGCACGACGGCAAGGTCGCTGTCCTGGCTCACGATGGGGTCGCGGTAGGTGATGAGTACCGGGCCGTCGAACGTCGCGAACCAGGCCCGAATGCCGTCGACGGTGCCGTAAGGCGTGTTGTACGACGTTCTCACCGCCCTCTCGCCAGGGCCGATGGTCGCGCTCAACCGGACCGTCGCCGTCGCGATGGTGGCGGCCCGGCCGCCGGTCTTGCCGAGCTCGACGAGGCGGCCGCGGACCCCAATCTCAGCGGACATCACCGCGTCGACGTGGTGCGGGCCCATCTGCTCGATCAGCTTGGCGACCGGGGCGCCGCTCGCGAGTACTACCTGCACGCGGCCCAGCGCGCCCGCAGCCTGCCCGAGCAGCGCTATCTGCTGGCGCGGGCTATGCGCTGACCCACGAACGGTGTGTCGCGGTCCGTACGAGGGCACTGCCGATCTGCCCGTTCATCAGAAGATCCCCGGGGGAGTCGTCGGCGCTTTTTCCAGCACCGACGGGTCGACCAAGATGTTGAGCGCACCCAGACCCGAACGCAGCCTTGGGAGATCATCGACCACCGAAAGAAACCGTTGCCGTTCGCCGTCATCGACGACGCCGTCGGCCAGCTCGGTGAACTTCGCTGCGTACTGATTGCGTTCAAACGGACTGGCGCCCAACGGATGAGCGTCGGCGACGGCGATCTCGTCGACGATCACCTCACCGCTTCGCAGCGTGATTTCGGCGCGCGCACCGAATGCCTTCTGCGCGGGATCGGTTGCGTGGTAACGCCGGGTCCATTCGGGGTCTTCGAGCGTGGAGATCTTGTGCCAGAGCTCGACGGTGTCGGGCCGGTGCGCACGCTCTGGTGCATAGGACCGCTCGTGATGCCAGGCACCGTCCTGCAGTGCAACCGCAAAGATGTACGTCACCGAGTGATCCAACGTTTCCCGGGACGCATCCGGGTCCATCTTCTGCGGGTCGTTGGATCCGGTGCCGATCACACAGTGGGTGTGGTGACTGGTGTGCAGCACGATCGTCGCGACCTGATCCAAATCGCCGATCCGGTCCCGCAGCCGGCGGGCAAGGTCAATCAGCGCCTGGCTCTGGTACTCCGCCGAGTGCTCCTTGGTGTAGCTGTCCAGAATCGCCCGCTTGGGCTCGCCCGCTTCGGGAAGTGGCACGTGATAGGTGTGCTCGGTACCCGACAGCAGCCAGGCGATCACGCCGTCCTCGCCTTCCCAGATCGGCGCGGGTGCACCTTCCCCTCGCATGGCGCGGTCGACGGCCTCGATGCCGACCTTGCCGGCCCACGCCGGAGCAAAGGCCTTCCAACTGGAGATCAGACCCTTACGTGACTGCCGGGTGGCCGTCGTCAGGTGCAGCGCCTGACCGATCGCCTGGTAGATGGTCTCCTTGTCCAGGCGAAGCATGCAACCCAGACCGGCGGCCACCGACGGCCCCAGGTGCGCGACGTGGTCAATCTTGTGTTCGTGCAAGCAGATTCCTTTGACCAGATCGATCTGGATTTCGTATGCGGTAGCCAAGCCGCGGATCAGGTCGGCGCCCCCAATCCCCAGGTGCTGGGCCACGGCCACCAAGGGTGGAATGTTGTCGCCTGGGTGTGAGTATTCGGCGGCCAAAAACGTGTCGTGGAAGTCCAATTCGCGCACCGCGACGCCGTTGGCCCAGGCCGCCCATTCCGGCGAATAGTCGCCCTCGACGCCGAAAACCTTCGCGCCTTCAGCCTGACGACGGCGAGCGCCGGCAGGGCGCGAGTAAGGAGTCGGGCCATCCAGCTGAGCGTCGAGGGGGTGCGCGAGCGCCTGTGCTCGTGCTGCCGCTACCGGACGGCGAAGCACCGCAGCCGCCGAGACCGCGGCGTTGTCGATGATGCGGTTGAGCACCATCGACTCGGTGTCCACTCGCACAGCCACCGAGTCCGCCGCCACTTCGGCGATCTTCCACGCCAGGTGTTCGCTGCGAGGGAAGTCGTCGTCGCTGCGCCGGGCCCGCACTTCATGTATCCGCATAACCGCACATTACGCAGCCACGTCTATGGCGGATCTGCGACATCCGCCGGCGATCACGCGCTGACATCGGGTCAGGCAATCGCGAATTCGGCTGCAGTTCAACATAATTGCCGTGTGGCGGCGAATTTAATCTGGTTGTCCATCGCCCAACTCGGTTGAACAGTTGTTAAATCTTTCGGAACGTGATTCAGCGGTGCTGTGATCGGTGTAGCTTGCTGCTGGGGCGACGCGGGGTCACTGAGGAGTCGGGGCATGACGGATGTCGATTATTGCGTGGTCGGTGCGGGATTCGCGGGTCTGACGGCCGCGTTGCGGCTCAACCAAGCGGGTCACTCGGTAGCCGTGCTGGAGGCTCGTGATCGGGTCGGCGGCCGCACGTTCACCGAGACCCGCGACGACGGGGTGTGGATCGACCGTGGCGGTGCCTGGATCGGGCCGGGCCAGGACCGGATCTACGCGCTGATGCAGGAGTTCGGGGTACCGGAGTACAAGCAACACAATGACGGCGACGCCCTGATGATCATCGACGGCAAGAAGCGTCGCTACGGCGGCAAGATTCCCTGGACGTTGAGCCCATGGGCGGTGGCCAACCTGGGCATCGGTCTGGCCACCGTGGAACAG
>JAVROG010000138.1:0-4847 GCA_032162865.1 Mycobacterium sp.
CGCAGGCATCGCTCATCGCTAGCTCCATCCGTGACTAGGAGGTCACGTCACGGTAGCGCTGATCGTTCAGAGATTGGACACGGACCTGTGCAGGTCCTCGAGATATCCGTGATCGTTCATTTCGCAGACACACACTTGCGAGATGTCGCGCAATGCGCTTCGCTGCGCGCCGCGCCTGCGCTTCAGGTACTGCGCATAGACCTTGTCGCGCTGATTCTGGGAGAAGGCGAAGTCGAGATTGATGGGCAGCCCCGCCCAGGCGACCTGGTCGGCAGGTGCGTTTGAGGAGCCGTTACCGGACCGGCAGTGCAGGGGACACGCAGGGTTTGCGGCACCCGGATCGGAACCATCAGACTTGCGAGACACCTTTACGACCCTCCCGTGAGTGCGCATTCTCTCTTGGGTGAATGGTGCGACTCCGATGTTTCAGCGGAGGGTGTGCGACGTTTCCGCCGTATTACAGGTACCCAGAGGTCAGGGTCAGTACACGTCGCGGTGGTAACGCTTATCGACGCTCAGCGACTGGACAAAGGCCCTGCTCGCGTCGAGGTCGAGGTTGCCGTGTTCGGCCGCGATGTCACAGACCGCCTGGTCGACGTCCTTGGCCATCGGGTCGGCGGTGCCGCAGACGTACAACTCAGCCCCGTCCTGCAGCCATCGCCACAGTTGCGCGCCTCGCCTGCGCATCAGGTGCTGCACATAGACCTTCTCCTGCTGGTCCCGGGAGAATGCCAGGTCAAGCTCGGTGAGCAGCCCGTCGGTGTGCATCGCCTGTATCTCGTCGTGGTAGTAGAAGTCGGTGGCGGCATGTTGCTCGCCGAAGAACAGCCAGTTGGCTCCGGTGTGGCCGAGGGCGCGTCGTTCCTGCAGGAAACCGCGGAACGGGGCGATCCCGGTTCCCGGCCCGACCATGATCATCGGGGTCTTCGGATCGCTTGGCAGTCGGAAGTTCTTCGATGTCCGAACGTAGACGGCGATCCGATCGCTGGGGGAGCGATCCGCCAGATAGGTCGAACACACACCGCGCCGCGGAACGCCGTGGAAGTTGTAACGCACCGGCGAGACCGTGAGGTGGACCTCGTCGGGATGCTCCCTGGGGCTGGAGGAAATCGAATAAAGCCGCGGCTGTAGTGGTTTGAGCACAGCCAGCCACTCGTCCACCGACGCGGCGACCGGCGCTTGCGCGAGCAGGTCGACCGACTGCCGGCCCCACGACCAATCCGCCAGTGCGGCTTTGTTTTCCGGCTTCGCTAATTCGGCGAGCATGCTCGCGGCACCCGCATCGACAGTGCGCTCTCGTACGAACCGCAGCAGATCGGGGCTGATGTGGGCGATCTCGAACCGGTCGGTCAGTGCCGCCCGCAAGGACATCGAACCGTAGTTGGCGACCTCCACCTCGGCGTGGCCGTCCAACCCGGTGACGGTCAGCCATTCATCGACGAACTCGTCGTTGTTGTGCGGCCACACCCCGAGCGCGTCACCGGCCTCGTAGCTGACGGACTCTTCGGGCAGGCGAAACACCAATTGCCGCACATCTTTCGCCGAACGCGGCTGGCTCAGGGTGGTATTGCGGATCAGGTCGGTAACCAGGGGCCGCTTCTTGGAGATCCGCTTGGGCGCACTGACCGGACTCGGTGGAGCCGCGGGCTTTTGCGTCAACGCGCGCACGACGGCGTCCAGCCATGCGGCGGCGGTTTCGTCGTAGTCAGGTTCGCAGTCGACGCGACCGGTGATGCGGGCTGCTCCCAGTTCGGCGAGTCGGTCGTCGAGTTTGCGTCCGTGGCCGCAGAAGTCGTTGTAATTGGAGTCGCCGAGCGCAAGGACGGCGTAGCGGGTGTCGGTCAGGCGGGGGGCGTTGTGCGAAGTGAGCGCCTGCCACAGGCCGGCGCCGTTGTCCGGCGGGTCGCCATCGCCGGTGGTGCTGGTGATCAGCAATAGCTCGCGCGCGACCGCCAGGTCGTTGACCGGAAAGTCGTCCATTCCATGCAGGGCTACCGGCAACCGAGCTTCGCGGAGTCGTGCGGCAATGCTTTCGGCGAGTTCCTCGGCGTTACCGGTCTGCGACGCCCACAACACCACGATCGGTGCGCGCGCGGCGGCGGCTGCGGGTTGGCCGGAGGTGTCTGGCTCGGGTGTCGGGGTTGATTCGGCCGCCGGACTGCGGGACCACATTCCCGCCAGCACGCCATCCACCCACATCCGGGTCCGCGCGTCGAACGGAGCGCTGACCGGCAGGGTGGGGATCTCGGTAATCGGGCGGCCGGCTTCTACCCGTAGGCCCGCCAGCAGTCCCGCCAGATAGGCGCGGCCGTGCACATCGAACTCGGGAGTCGCCTCTGCTGCCACCCCGAGGAATTCGGCGATCGCATCGATTTGCGCCAGGACGGCTTCCGGGGCCTGGCGAAGCCGGTCCATCGGATCGGCCTGTCCGGCGGCCGCAACCTTGGTCAGGGTGACCGCGCACGCCTTGTACTCCGGTTGGCGCGATATCGGGTCGACTGCGTCGCTGGTGACGGCGTTGATCGAGAGATACTCGCCGAAGACGTCATTCCAGTGGAACGGTGCGAAGCAGTCGCCGGGACGCACCCGATCGGTAAGCACGGCGGGTAGCACGGCGCGACCGCGACGCGAGGCGATTTCGATCCGGTCGCCCTCGCAGATCTCCAGGCGTGCGGCGTCTTCCGGGTGAATCTCGACGAATGGACCGGGGTTGAGCTTGTTGAGCTTGGCTACTTTGCCGGTCTTGGTCATCGTGTGCCATTGGTGTGGGAGTCGCCCGGTGTTGAGCAGGAAGGGGTAATTGGTATCTGGCATCTCTTCCGGCGGCAGGTGCGGGCGGGCAAAGAACACCGCCTTACCGTGCGGCGTCGGGAAGGCCAGCCGGGGCACGTGACCGTTCTCGCGAACGAGGCGGTGCTGGCTGACACCGTCGTTGAGGTAGCGGATCGGGTTGCGGTCGGCGGCACCGTCGGGCGGGCACGGCCACTGGAGCGGGGTTTGACGCAGGCGCTCGTAGCTGACGCCGCGAAGGTCGTAGCCGGTCTTCGGGTTCCAGAACCGCTTGATCTCCTCGAACACCTCCTCGGCGCAGGCGTAGCTGAAAGAGTCCGAAAACCCCATCGCGCAAGCGATCCGGGCGATGATCTGCCAGTCCGGCAGTGCTTGCCCGGGGGGATCGACCGCCTGCTGGAACAGGCTCAGGTTGCGCTCGGAATTGACCATTACCCCGTCGGACTCTGTCCACAGCGCCGCTGGCAGCAACACGTCGGCGTACGCGTTGGTCTCGGTCTCCAGGAACGCATCCTGGGCGATCACCAATTCGGCTGTTTCCAAACCCGCCAGCACTGTCTTCCGATTGGCCACGGTGGCAACGGGATTGGTGCACACGATCCAGCACGCTTTGATCTGGCCGTCGGCCATCCGAGAGAACATGTCGATGACACCGTCGCTGACGTCAGTACGCAGCGTTCCGCGGGGAATGCCCCACTGGTCCTCCACGAACTCGCGGTCGTCGGTGGAGATCACCGACCGCTGCCCCGGCAAACCCGGTCCCATATAACCCATTTCGCGGCCACCCATCGCGTTGGGCTGTCCGGTGAGGGAGAAAGGGCCGCTGCCGGGTTTGCAGATCGCGCCGGTGGCCAAGTGCAGATTGCAGATCGCGTTGGTGTTCCAGGTGCCGTGGGTGCTCTGGTTGAGACCCATCGTCCAACACGTCATCCAGTTTGCGGCTTCGCCAATCCAACGCGCCGCGGTGCGGATGTCTTCGGCTGGGAGGCCGGTGATTTCGCTGACTTTTTCCGGCGTGAACTGTTCGGAGAAGCTCGGCATCACCTCCCAGCCCGTGGTGAACTCGGAGATGAAGTCGGTGTCGGTGTGCCCGTTCTGTACGAGAAGGTGGAGTAATCCGTTGAGCAGCGCGAGATCCGAGCCTGGGGCGATCTGCAGGAATAGGTCCGCCTTGGCCGCGGTTGCGGTGCGGCGCGGATCGACGACGATCAATTTCGCACCGGCCTTGACCCGCTCCATCATCCGCAGGAACAGAATCGGGTGGCAATCGGCCATATTGGCGCCGACGACGAAGAAGACGTCAGCCTTTTCGAAGTCTTGGTAGGAACCCGGAGGTCCGTCGGCGCCCAGGGACAGCTTGTATCCCGAACTTGCACCGGCCATGCACAGTCGCGAGTTCGACTCGATTTGGTTGGTGCCGACGAACCCCTTGATCAGCTTGTTGGCCAGATACTGGGCCTCGAGCGACATTTGCCCCGAAACGTACAAAGCCACGGCGTCCGGACCGTCTTTATCGATGATCGCCCGTAACCGCTTGGCGCAGCTCGTGATCGCGGTGTCCATGTCGACGTTTTCAAGAGGTTGGCCGCGGTCGGTCCTCAGGTAAGCCGAGTCGGCGCGGCCGGGTGCGGCGAGAAAGTCAGAGGTCGTCGCGCCTTTGGTGCATAAGCGGCCGAAGTTGGCCGGATGATTCTGCTGCCCAATCGATTTGGCGATGTGACGACGACCGCTTTCCGGGTCGGTTGTGATCTGCAACACCATGCCGCAGCCGACGCCGCAGTATGCGCACATGGTGCGCACGGCGTCCTGTCCGGACTGCATGGTGCCTTACGTCCTTTCGCCACCCTAACTGGGGTAAATCGTGCTGCAGTGATGTTTCAGCACGGCACGTCGGAGGTTTCGGCCGTTTTACCGAGTTCTCGCAAGGGCTCGGCTTGCTTGTGCGCTAGCTGAAACTCGCGCGCAAAGCCCAGTCGTCGTCGACCAGCGATCTGTCGCCAGATTACCGGCGGACGGACCCACTTTAGGGCCTACACCTGGGGTTTTAACGAAGCCGG
>JAVROG010000139.1:0-3081 GCA_032162865.1 Mycobacterium sp.
GCAGACGTCCTGAAAGTGGAGCCGCCCGGCGGCAGCCCGGGTCGCGATATGCCGCCCACCCTCGCCGGTGCGAGCATTCCGTTCACCGTCCATAACGCCAACAAACGCAGCACCGTCCTGGACCCCCTCAACGAGGACGACCGCCGGCGGCTGCTCACGCTGGCCGAAACGGCCGACATCCTCGTCGACACGGGCCAGGCGGCCGGCTACGGCACGTCGCCCGTCGAATTGGCCGACGGCTATCCCCACCTGGTCGTGCTGTCGATCAGCGATTTCGGTGCGACCGGCGAGCGTTCATCGTGGCGCGCCACCGACGCGGTGCTTTACGCGATGGCGGGGTCGCTGGCGCGTTCGGGCCCCACTGGCGGGACCCCGGTGCTGCCACCGGACGGGATCGCCTCGGCAACCGCCGCTGCGCAGGCGACATGGGCGGTGCTTGCCGCCTACTACAACCGATTGCGTTGTAGCACAGGTGATTACATTGACTTCTCGCGGTTCGATGCAGTGGTGATGTCGCTGGACCCGGCTTTCGGGGCGCACGGGCAGGTCGCGGCCGGCCTGCGCAGCAACACCCGCTGGCGGGGACGTCCCAAGAACCAGGACGCCTACCCGATCTATCCGTGCCGGGACGGTTACGTGCGGTTGTGCGTGATGGCACCGCGTCAATGGCGCGGGCTGCGGCGCTGGCTGGGGGAGCCGGAGGACTTCCAGGACCCCACGTACGACGCGATCGGCGCACGGTTCGCGGCCTGGCCGCAGATCGGCCTGCTGGTGGCGACGCTGTTCGCCGAGCAGACCATGAAGGAGTTGGTGGCCGCCGGGCAGGCCCACGGGGTGCCTATCGCCGCGGTGCTCACACCGTCGCGGATCCTGACCACCGAACACTTTGAGGCCGTCGGAGCGATCACCGACGCAGAACTGGCGCCCGGCGTGCGCACGACAGTGCCCACCGGCTACTTCGTCGTCGACGAGCAGCGGGCGGGCTTCCGGACGCCCACTCCTGCCCTCGGGCACGACGATCCACATTGGTTGGCCGCTCCCGCGCCCGCACCGTCGCCCTCGGGCACGGTGGGCGGGTATCCGTTCGCGGGACTGCGGATCTTGGATCTCGGCATCATCGTGGCAGGCGGCGAGCTGAGCCGTCTGTTCGGAGACCTCGGCGCCGAGGTCATCAAGGTCGAAAGCGCCGACTACCCGGACGGGTTGCGGCAGGCCCGGGTCGGTGACGCGATGAGTGAGTCGTTCGCGTGGACCCACCGAAATCACCGGGCACTCGGCATCGACCTGCGCAGCGCGCAGGGCAAGGAAGTCTTCGGCCGACTCGTCGCCGAAGCTGACGCCGTCTTCGCCAATTTTAAACCGGGAACCCTTACCGCACTTGGGTTTAACTACGATGCATTACGCGCGCTCAATCCGCGGATCGTCCTTGCCGGCAGCAGCGCATTCGGCAATCGGGGACCCTGGAGCCATCGGCTGGGCTACGGACCCCTGGTACGCGCCACCACCGGCGTTACCGGGGTGTGGACGTCGCAGGACGCCCCAACCGAAGGCGCCCGGCACCCGTTCTACGACGCGACGACAATCTTCCCCGATCACGTCGTCGGCCGCATCGTCGCCATCCTGGCCTTGGCCGCGCTGATCCGCCGCGATCGCGCCGGCGAACGCCGGCAGGGCGCTCACGTTCACGTTTCTCAGGCCGAAGTCGTCGTCAATCAACTCGACACCCTGTTCGTCACCGAGGCTGCGTTGGCCGCCGGAATCGCCGACGTCCGCAAAGACACCTTTGTGCACGCCGTCTGTCCGTGTGCCGGCGACGACGAATGGTGCGTCATCTCCATCACCTCCGACAACGAATGGCACTGCGTCGCATCGGCTTTGGGGCAACCTGAACTTGCTCACCACGATCGCTTCGCCACCGGCGACGCCCGCATAACCAACCGCGCCGAGTTGGTGACCGTGCTGTCAGCCTGGACCGGCACCCGCACACCACTTCAGGCGGCACAATCGCTACAGCAGGCCGGCGTTGCCGCCGGCCCGATGAACCGGCCACCCGACATTCTCGAAGATCCACAGCTGATCGAGCGAAACCTGTTCCGCGACATGACACATCCGCTGATCGCGCGTCCACTGCCCGCCGAGACCGGCCCTGCGCCGTTTCGCCATATCCCGCAGGCTGCCCAACGACCGGCACCACAAGCCGGCCAGGACACCCGGGAAATCTGCGGGCAGTTGCTCGGCATGAGCCCAGACGAGATCGAGCAACTGATCGGCGACGGCGTACTGTTCGCAGGGTCATAGGAGGCATGCCGGTGACATCTTCGCCCGCACAGTTTCGCGCGCAGTTCTTCATAGACGGTCGGTTCCACACCGCTGAAACCGTCGAACCGGTGGTGGAGGCGGCCACCGGCGAACCACTCGGCGACGGCGCCTGCGTCACCGAATCGGACATCAACGAGGCGGTCGCGGCCGCGCGCCGGGCATTACCCGTTTGGCGCGCGAGTTCGCCGGAGCATCGTGCCGGCATCCTGACCGCGATGGCGGACGCGCTGAAGTCGCGCGCCAAGCCCACCAGCGAGCTGGTCACCCGGGAAAACGGCATGCCGATCTCGCTGTCGCGGGGCGCCAATGGCGCGTTCCCGCCGTTGCTGTTGCGGTACTACGCCCAGCTGATCACCGAGGTTCCGGTGGAGGAGATCCGTCCGAGCATGATCGGGCACACGATCGTCCGCCGCGAGGCCGTCGGGGTGGTCGCCGCGATCATCCCGTGGAACTATCCGCAGGCGCTGGCCGCGATGAAGGTTGCGCCCGCGCTGGCCGCCGGCTGCACGGTAGTCCTCAAGGCATCGCCCGAAACCGCCTTGGATGCGCTGAGTTTCGCTGAAGCCGCGGTCGAAGCCGGGTTGCCGCCCGGGGTGCTGAATGTGGTGTCGGGTGGTCCGGCTGTCGGCGCCTGCCTGGTGGCACATCCCGGCGTCGACAAAGTCGCGTTCACCGGGTCGACGGCCACCGGGCGGCTGGTCGCCGAAATGTGCGGACGCCTGATGCGGCCGGTCACCCTGGAACTCGGCGGCAAATCGGCGG
>JAVROG010000140.1:0-5705 GCA_032162865.1 Mycobacterium sp.
TTTACCGTCGTTCCGGTCTTCAACTGGCAGTTCGGCGGTTGGGGTTACTGGTTCTTCGGTGTGTGGGTGCCGCTGTACTGACGCCCAAGAGGGACATCCCTTCGTTGGAAAGACAATTCGTCAGGCTCGGTCGCGATGGCGGCCTGGTTACCGTCGAGTTGATCAATTCCAGGCCGCTCAACATCTTGGGTAGCGGTGCCATCGATGAACTGACGCAGGCTTTCCGCACGATCAGCCAAGAAGGCGACGCCCGGGTCGTGGTGCTGCGCGGAGCCGGTGAGAAAGCGTTCATTGGTGGCGCCGACATCAACGAGATGGTTGCCCTGGACCGGGCCAGCGGCGAGGTATTCATCCGCCGGCTCGCGGATTTGTGTGAGGCGATCCGCCAGTGTCCTGTTCCCGTCGTCGCCCGACTCGCGGGTTGGTGCCTCGGGGGTGGCCTGGAAGTCGCGATCTCGTGCGATCTTCGGATCGCGGAGTCGGGGGCAAAATTCGGCATGCCGGAAGTGGCCGTCGGGATCCCGTCGGTTATTCATTCGGCTTTGCTGCCCGCGCTAATCGGGGCCTCGCATGCCGGCTGGCTTTTGCTGACCGGCGAAACGATCGATGCCGAGACGGCCGCCGGCTGGGGGCTCGTCCACGAGGTCGTTGCCGCTGACGAACTCGACCGCCGCATCGCCGAACTCACGACGAAACTCGGGGGATTCGGCACGTATGCGGTCCGCCAACAAAAGCGTCTACTCAACAAATGGTTCGATATGTCCGTTCACGGGGCGATCGAAGACAGCATCGAGCAGTTCGGTCTGGCCTTCCTGACGGGGGAGCCCCAACGACACATGCAGGCGTTCCTCTCACGTAAGAGCGGCAAGAGTTAGTCGCAGCGTCCGCTAAAACGCCTATATCCGCGTGCGGCCGGATCTCCCGCGGCCGTGAAAGTGGGTGCGATTGTTGCAGTCTGGGACCACGCGCTGGGGGCGTGGCTAGTCCTCGGTTATCAGCCCGTGCAACAGATTCTCGGGGAATCCGGCTGGACGAGTAGCCCGTTAGCGAACCCCAACACTTTTCGGGCTGTAGATCGAGATATCTTGCGCAGCAACATCTTATTTACCGATGGCGTGGATCATCAGCGGCTGCGAGATTCACTTCGCGACGTCTTCACCCACTCCTTTATCGCCGGTCTGGTTTATCGCCGCCGACCCGAACCTCGAACTCGACGACGTCGTCACCACGGCGGTGATCATCGCCGTTGCCGGGCATGAAACGACAGCAAACCTGCTGGGCGCAGCAATGATTCGCCTCCTGAAGCCCGGAGCCAACGGTGTTCGTCTCGTCGACACCATCGACACGGTCGACGATCGACTGATCAGCGAGTTGCTGCGCCTTGACGGACCCCTACAAGCCGTGGGGCGCACCGCCACGCGTGATCAGATCCTGGGCGGCGTTGCCATCTACGCTGGGGAGCCGGCCGTCGCCGCCATCGGCGCCGCCAACTGCGATCCGGAGGTCTTCAGCTGGCCCAGAAGACTTGAAATAGCCCGCCCCGGACCTGCGCCGCTGACATTCGGCTACGGACCGCACCGTCTTTGACGACCCCCAATAGCCCTGCACAGCAGATCATTTCGTACTCGTTGGCCTATGAATCAGCTCGCGTTGAGTGTCGGACAATCGTCGTAGCGAGCGGCATCGATGAATGCGTCGGCACGTTCTGCAGCCTCATCCACGCCGAGCCCGGTGATGTCGGAGTTGTTCGCATTTTCCGCAGTACTAACGATCTGACGGCGTGACCAACCCTGTGCCAGGGCGGCGCATATCGTCTTTTCGGTCTGCTTTCTATGGTTGGGCCAGTCGGGTGCGAAGGTAACCGAATCAGCGTGAGCCGTGGCGATTGTGTCAGGCATTGCAGCCATACCAATGAGCGGAATCATCAGCGACATTGCTGAAAGTAATTTCTTCATGGCCACGGACCGTACGTGCGCTGGCAGAGAATTAGCTGTGCTGTCACTGTGTGGACCTTCTGCGTTCTTCGTCGCCGCGATTCCGGTCGCAGAATCGACACAGCAAATTCCCAGAATCCATCTTGTGTTACGCGTGAATCACGCAGCGGCGAAACGTAGTTCAGTTAAATAACAAACTCATCGCCGAACCGCTGCATCGGTTTCGCGGATTGACCGCGCGTGCCATCGGGCCGAAACTGCATCCAGCAGCGATATCAGCTGTAGCTCAACAATATTGGCTCAGCGAGACGCTACAATCGATCGCTGGATGGCGAAGGTCGATGAGAGGAATTGGGATGGCCCCAACTCGTACTGAGAAACTGGGTCGGTCTGACCCGGTTTCCGGTCTCGTCAGCCTGCCGGCATCTGTGGCACCACTATTGGTTGTCACTAGTAACTCGACAGAAAGACAGGCAGTGACCCACCAAGAAGCCACCGACGCGACGCCCTCACCCCGTAGCCAAGCTGAAGCTCTGAAAGCGGTGGTGCGTCGCAACACAGAACAAGTCCAGGGCCAAGGCGATTTTGCTCTGTTCGAGGAATTGTTCGACGACGATTTCGTTGACCACACTCCCCAGCCCGGTACGACGCCTGACAAAGCCGGCGTTCGTGTCCTCTACAACCGGCTGCGCGAAGCGTTTCCCGACTTCCGGCCCGAGATCCATTGGCAGACAGTCGACGGCGACATCGTGACCACCTTTAAGACGTATCACGGCACTCATCAAGGTGACTTCCTCGGCATCGCCCCTAGCGGCAAGACCATCCAGTTCGAAACGGTCGACGCTATGCGAGTTCGCGACGGAAAGATCACCGACCATTGGGGGGTCGCCAATCTGTACTCCGTCTTGCAACAACTAGGACAACTACCTACCTGATCCAAAGTGGCCAGTCCGGGACGGTCGTCGTGCACATCGACTCTGTGCCGTTTGGCGAGCAGGGCACCCTTTGACGTCACGCGGCCGCGACACCCATGGAAATGGTGTCGACCAGCTCTCTACGTACTAGCTAGCAATTAGGAGGATGCCGTGAGCGTCGATTATCTGCGTGAAAATCTGCAAGGCAAGGTCGCCATCGTGACCGGCGCGGCGAGCGGTATCGGCCTGGCGATCACTCGACAACTGAACGAATATGGCGTGTCGGTGGTCGCCGAAGATATCGACCCTGCCATTGACAACCTGTTCGCCAGCCTCGACACAGTGGCCTCCTTAGTCGGCGACGTTGCAGAGGAGCAAACGGCGAAAGACGCGGTAGACCTGGCCCGTAGCCGGTTCGGCAAGCTCGATATTCTCGTCAACAACGCTGGCACGATCATCAACAAGCCCGTCGTCGACACAACGCTCGAGGACTGGAACCACATCATCGGAACCAACGCCACCGGAGCGTTCCTTCACACTCGCGAAGCGATGCGCGCGATGATTCCCCGCCAGAGTGGCTCCATTGTCAACATCGGTTCCTACGCTTGTTTTCAAACGTTCAAGACAATCTCTGCCTACGCCGCATCCAAAGGCGCACTTGCACAGTTGACTCGAACTGCGGCTTTGGAGGGCATCGATAACGGGATCCGGGTTAACGCGCTTGGCGTCGGCGACGTGGTAACCAACATCCTCGGTGATCCAGACGATCTGGTGGCGCATGGAAAAGGCGCACCGATAAACCGGGCGGCCGACCCCACCGAGATCGCGCATATAGCGGCCTTCCTCGCATCGGACCTCGCGAGCTACGCGGTCGGCGCAGTCTGGATGGTCGACGGAGGAATGAGCGTTGCCATCCCAAATTGATCTGGGGAGAAACCTCTGGCCGGTGTCACAGTTTGAGCCCCCTGTCGGGATTGAACTGATGACCGCTCGCGGCAGCGTCAAAAGTGCGGCTTGGCCAGCGGGAACGCAACCGTGCGTGCTCGCCGCGATCCGCCGGTTTTGCCACCGTGTTGACCGGGACTCGTGACACTCTCAAACTGGTTGATATGCGCGACCGCGAGACGATCGACTCAGAGTTGCGGCGTATCGCGCTTGGGCGCCGATCGATCCGCGAGCAGGGCCGTCAGCCGTCGTCCCGAGAGGTCGACGAACTGCTCGACGAGCTCCTGGCCCATAGCGCGGGGGCGTCTCCCACCGACGCGGTGAAAGTGTCTGACACCGTTTTCGTCCCCGACGCCTGGTCGCGGGCCAACAACACCCGTGCTACGCCTCGACGGCGTAAGGGTGTGCCGCGCCGCTTGGGCCTTTTCGCGGCGTTGCCGCTATCTCTGGTAGCCGTCGCCGCCGCGGTGGTGGTGATGTTCGGGGCGCACCACCAGGATTCATCGGCGCAGCCGACGGAACCCCCGCCGTCGGCCGCGCCGCCCAAACCGGTTGCGCCGAAAGCGCCCGCTCCGCGGATTGACATCGTCGACATGGCGTTCATCGAAACGTTGAAGCACGAAGGTGTCCCGGTTCCCAGCCAGGAATACGTGATGACCCAAGGGCACGCGGTCTGCGACTTCCTGGCGCACCAACCCAATTTCGCAGATGCGGTCGGATTCGTGCAGCGATCGTCGATATGGGACGCCAACCAAAGCACCGAAGTCACCGCGGGTGCGATCGTCTCGTACTGCCCTCAATCTCAAGCTGTCAGCCCGGGCGAGCTGCAGCCGGCTTACCAGAATGCCCTCTCTGATCTGCAGGCCATCCAAGGAAAACTGCAAGGCATCCAAGGCGATCTGCAAGGGATCCAAGGCGGTCTGGAAGACATCCCAGGACACCCGTAATCCGGGTCATCGACTTCGCCTAGCCAGGCAATTACTGCGTCGAGCCTCCTGTCAGGATTGAACTGACGACCGCTCGCTTACAAGGCGAGTGCTCTACCACTGAGCTAAGGAGGCCGGGTAAATCGGCTGCAAGTTTAACGGCTCACGAGTCGCCGTCGATGATGCGTTGTGAGGGCACCGGACGTGATGGCGGGCGGCGTCGACGGCCGGGCAGCGGTATGCGGTCGGCGATGTTGCTCAGCGGGTTGACCACCATGGTGAGCGCCGTGACCGCGTCCTGCAGGGTGGAGATGGCGGGCTCCAGCGCCTCCATACCCGGAGTCAACCTGGCGAGGGTGTCGGCGACGTCGGCGAGCTGCTCGAGCGGACCATGTTTGGCGGTCAGCTTGTCGATCACACCGCCTTCGGAAAGCAGCCGGTCCGCCAACCCATCCTCGGACAACACTCGGTCAATCAACCCGTCCTCGGACAGCAGCTGATCGGCCAGCCCGCCCGGTTGCAGCGCTCGTTTTAGGCCACCGCCCTCCGCGGTCAAGCGATCGACCAGACCGTCCTCCGACATCAACAGATCGACCACCCCGCCCGGACGCAGCAAGCGGTCGACCGGCCCATCGGGCGCCATGGCGCGTCCCAGCGGCGCGTCGTCGTCCATCAGTCTGGCCAGCCGATTGGCGCGGATGATCGCGTCGTCGATCCCCAGCATGGAGGTCATCGGGTTCGTGCCGCCGGCTCCGCCGTCCCCCAGCGATCGCTTCGCCACCCCGACCGCCACGCTGGCGAGGTTCAGGCTCGCCTCTGCAGCGGCAAGGCCGACTCGCGCGGGTGCGGTCGCGACGGAAACCATGCTTCTGGCGAAGTCCATGACTTCGAGTCTATGCACGACGCGCCCTAAAAACGGGGTCCGTCCCAGCCGATGCGATGATTCCTGGCAGACTACTAGCAGACGATGCGCACCGAGCTCACAG
>JAVROG010000141.1:0-2778 GCA_032162865.1 Mycobacterium sp.
GCGTAGTCGCGCTGATGTGAATCGGCGCTTATAAGGTTGCAACGACGCTTACGGTGGTCTCTTGCCTGCACCGGCACGCTTCCCTTGATTCGATGCGCGAAGTCGAAACCGTTCAGCCCCTCGCACCCCCGCCGAATTTCCGGCAGGACATCCCATCTTACGCCGCCTTCAACCAGCGGCAACGGAATTATCTTCCCGATCAGATCACGAAATTCAAGCGTTCGACGAGCCGACCGGCCACGTCGTCGTCACCGTCAAGCTCGACGCCTTGGCTGCGCACGGGGCATAGTGGTCGGCCGCCGGCAAGCCTGGTGAACTGCAGCGCGTCCACGCGCATCGACACCGTCGGCTGCTGACCGCCGAAGTCGTCGACCAGCTGGGCACGACCGTCGACGCTGACGCGCACCTTTCGGGCCAACGGGCCGGTCAGGTCGAACAGCACCCGCGAGCCCTCGGGCGCCTTGGCCAGCTTGCCCACGACGAACCCCATGGTGGCCGCGATTTCGTCGAGGGACAGCCGCAGCGCCGGGCCGTCGAGCTCCTCGTCGGACGACGGGCGCCCCAATCCGATACGGATGTCCTGCTCGTGCATCCAGCAGTCGAAGACCCGTATCCGCATGAACCGCCCATAGCTGTCCGGGCCCGCGGGTGTCGGGTTGACTGCGTTCCACTCGTCCTCAGAGAGGCCCTCCAGGAGTTTGCGACGTGTTGCGGTGATCTCGCGGAACCGTTGGAGCACCTGGGCACCCGATTCCCCGCTGAGCTGGCGCACCCAGCATTCGTTCATCACCCCGATGTCGTTGCGCACATGTGCGAACGCCGATACGTCGATGTCGGGCGCGGGCGGGTTGATGCCCTGCAGGAACGACTCGGTGCCGATGATGTGCGACGCCACCGCCTTCACGTCCCAACCGGCCAGTGCGCTCGGCGCCTGCCAATCCACCTCGGACAGCCCACCCAGCAGCGCTTCGAGGTCGTCCCACACCGTGAACAGACCTGCCAGTACCTCGGACTTATCGAGCAGGGTCACGGGACGGTCAGCCATGCTCGGATCCTAACCCCGGCGCGATCCGTCAGAATTGCAGTCCGAGCCGGACAATTACCAGACCGCAGAGGGCCACCAGTACCCCCGCCGCAACCGTCCAAGCGGGTCCATCGAAGACGACCGCACAAGCCCCGACAGCCACCGCGAGCACCGCATGGACGATGCGGACGACCACAGACGCACGGTCTCGCAGCACGGAAATCAATGTTGGGCGCGGTACCACTCGAATCAGCCAGATAACGTTGCCGATCAACACCAGAACGAGCATTACGGTGACTACTCGTAGCAGCACCGTGCGGAAATCCGCTCCGTGCGAAGAACCGACAAATGCGGACAGCACTCCCAACATGACCGCGACGACGGTGACGCGCCGCAACATCGTCGCCAGGACCGCACCGATATTGCGGCGGACCAGATTTCCCAACGTCGGGTCACTGCCTGCGGCCCCAAGAAAGCCACGCAACGCGTGACTGAACTTGCCGCTGCGGAGCCGATTGACGGCCAAATTGTTCAGCGCTTCGGCATTGGCCGGCTCCAGCGCCAACGCCTGCTCATACGCGGCGGTGGATTCGGGTATTCGGCCCATATCGTGCAGGATCGAACCGCGCAGCACCAGCGTGTCGACGTCGGTCGGGCCGAGCCGTAGCGCCTCATCCACCTCGATAAGCGCGTCGAGAGGTCGGCGCGCCTTCTGCAGCACTCTGGCGTAGAGCCGATGCGCCAGAGCTTCATTCGGATGCTCGACCACTGTCCGCCAAGCCATCCACAGTGCCTCTTGGCCACGCCCCTGCCCGTCCAGCGACAGGGCGTAGATCCGCATGGCGAGCTCGTCATGCGGCGCGGCGGACAAGGCCGCGTACGCACTCAACGCGGCATCGACGTGATTGCCGAGTAGATACTCGGCACGCGCGTTGTGCGCCAACAGGACCGGATCGTTGGGGTATTCGGCCAACACTCGGCGCAGAACCTCTCGTCCCTGCGTGTAATTCTTCGAGCTGATGTAGGCGTCGGAAACGACGATGGCCTCGGCCACCTGATCGGGGCCGGAGTCTGTCATTACCGAATTTTCCTGCGCCGCAAATACTTTGCCAGCTCGTCGTAGGTGCCGTCGTTGTTGGCGAATTCGACGACATTACGCGCGGTCTCGAACCATGGCCCGGTGCTGGGCCGGATCTGCGCGGTTGCCGCGGTGACGTCCGCCATGGTCACTGGGCGCACCTGTCCACTGCGCATCGAATCGGCCATCGCCAATTGCGTTGCACTGTCACAGATATGCGCCAGATCGGCACCCGAGAACCCGTCGGTGCGGCCGGCGATCGCCTTGGGATCGATGCCCGATACCGGCCGATCCCGCAGGTGGTAGCGCAGAATTCCCGCCCTGGCGTCTGCGTCGGGCAGACCCACGAAGATTGTCCGGTCGAAGCGCCCGGGCCGCCGCATCGCCGGGTCGACATCCCAGGGGGCATTGGTCGCACCGAGCACGTACACGCCGTCATTGATTGAGCCGGCGGTGTCAAGTTCCTCCAGCAGGGCATTGACGACCATCCGCATCCCGGAGCTGCCGCTCAGCGCAGACCGCCGGTGGCCCAACGCATCAACCTCGTCAAAGAACAGCACGCAGGGCGCGTTGCGGCGGGCGTTGTCGAACACCGAGCGGATGCTGCGTTCGCTCTCCCCCAGCCAGCGGTGCAGCACATCAGCCAGTCCCACTTGGTAGAAACTGGCCCGAAGCT
>JAVROG010000142.1:0-7932 GCA_032162865.1 Mycobacterium sp.
CGGAGCGAGGGCCTCGGTGGTCGTCGGCCTGGGCGCGACACTGGCCGTGTTCATCGTCGGCGGCGCGTTGGGTGCGTTGGCAGGCTTCTACGGGGGCTGGGTCGACGCATTGGTGTCGCGCATCACCGACGTCTTCTTCGGGTTGCCTCTGCTGCTGGCCGCGATTGTGCTGATGCAGGTGATGCACCACCGCACGGTGTGGACGGTGATCGCGATCCTGGCCCTGTTCGGATGGCCGCAGGTAGCCCGGATTGCGCGTAGTTCGGTGCTCGAGGTGCGGGGCAGTGATTACGTGCTGGCAGCGAAAGCGCTGGGGCTGGGCAAGTTTCAGATATTGCTGCGGCATGCGCTGCCCAACGCGATCGGTCCGGTCATTGCGGTCGCGACGATCGTCTTGGGTGTCTTCGTCGTCACCGAAGCCACGTTGTCCTATCTCGGGGTCGGGCTGCCGCCCTCGGTGGTGTCCTGGGGTGGCGACATCAACGTGGCGCAGATGAGGCTGCGGGCCGGTTCACCGATCCTGTTCTATCCTGCTGGTGCACTGGCGATTACGGTGCTCGCCTTCATGATGATGGGCGATGCCCTGCGCGACGGGCTCGATCCGGCGTCACGGGCGTGGCGAGCATGACGCACCGGCGACGATGCAGTGGGAACACCCCACAAGTGGGAGGTACCCCCACCCCGCATGCGGGGGACGAAGCGATGAGGTGGGGACACGCCCCCGCAAGTGGGAGGTACCCCAAACCGCTTTCGGGGGGGAGCGGTGCGCATGAGCCCGGCACCAGCGATGCGCTGTTGACGGTCGAGGGCCTGGAAGTGAAGTTCGGCGCAGACGAGCCTGCGGTACGCGGTGTGGACCTGACCGTTCTGCGCGGTCAGACCGTGGCCATGGTCGGCGAATCCGGATCCGGGAAGTCCACGACAGCGGCCGCTATCCTCGGGTTGCTCTCGCCGGGCGGGCGGATCACCGGCGGGCGCATCGTATTCGACGGGCGTGAGATCGCCGGGCCTGATCGGAAGGCCGATCCGCGGCTGCTCCGGTCGATCAGGGGCCGGGAGATCGGGTATGTGCCCCAAGACCCAATGACCAACCTCAACCCGGTTTGGAAGGTGGGCTTCCAGATCAGGGAAGCGTTGCGGGCCAACACCGATGGGCGTGAGGCCCGACGACGTGTGGTGGAGTTGCTCGCCGAGGCCGGCATGCCCGATCCGGCCAAGCAGGCCGGACGATACCCCCATCAGCTCTCGGGTGGCATGTGTCAGCGTGCGCTGATCGCGATCGGACTAGCTGGCCGGCCGCGGCTGTTGATCGCCGACGAGCCGACCTCGGCGCTGGACGTCACCGTGCAGCGTCAGGTCCTGGACCATCTGCAGCGGCTCACCGACGAATTGGGCACCGCGCTGCTGCTGATTACCCACGATCTGGCACTGGCCGCGGAGCGGGCGGAGTCTGTCGTCGTCATCCATCGCGGTGAGGTAGTGGAAGCCGGTGCGGCACAATCGATTCTGCGCAACCCTCAGCACGAGTACACGCAGCGGCTGGTCGCAGCGGCGCCGTCGCTGATGGCGCGGGACAAACGCTCGGCCCAGATCCGATCGCGGGTGGCGGCCGAAGCTGCCGAACAGGCCGCCAAACATGCCGGGCTATCGGATGACATCCTCGTCGTATCGGATTTGACCAAAACATACCGGGATTCGCACGGAGCGCCGTGGCGACGGTCGGAGTTTCGTGCGGTCGACGGGGTGTCGTTCCGGGTGCGACGCGCCAGCACCCTGGCGATCGTGGGGGAGTCGGGCTCGGGTAAGTCGACGCTGGCGCGGATGGTGCTGGGTTTGCTGCCGCTGACGTCGGGCACCGTGATTTTCGATGGGCAGGACGTCGGCGCCGTGCATGAGACGCTCGCGTTTCGTCGTCGGATTCAGCCGGTCTTCCAGAACCCGTACAGCAGCCTTGATCCGAGGTATTCGGTGTTCCGCGCCATCGAGGAGCCGCTGCATATCCACCGGGTGGGTGATCGCCGCAGCCGCCAACAGGCGGTGCATGAACTGGTCGATCAGGTGGCGTTGCCGTCGTCGGTTCTGGGCCGGTTGCCGCGCGAGCTCTCGGGCGGTCAGCGGCAGCGGGTGGCAATCGCCCGAGCGTTGGCGCTGCGGCCCGATGTCCTGGTGTGCGACGAGGCGGTCTCGGCGCTCGACGTGCTGGTACAGGCGCAGATCCTGGAGCTGTTGGGCGAACTGCAGGCCAACCTCGGTCTGACGTACGTTTTCATCAGCCACGATCTGGCGGTGATCCGGCAGATCTCCGATGACGTCCTCGTGATGCGGGGCGGCCGGGTGGTCGAACACGCGAGCACCGAAGCGGTATTCACTCGGCCCGGTCATGAATACACCCGGCAACTCTTGGATGCCATTCCGGGCGCTCCGGCAACCCCCAGCTAGGCCCGATGGCGGTGACCCGCCGCACCCGGCTGCGCCGCGTTTGCGATCACCGCTAGTTTGACAACCTGTGACTGACCCGTTGGCTCCGCTGATGGACCTGCCCGGTGTCGCCGAAGCTAGCGACCGGGCGCGCGAGCAATTGGGCCGGGCCCACCGGCACCGGGCCAATCTGCGCGGCTGGCCGGTCACGGCCGCGGAGGCGTCCCTGCGGGCGGCGCGAGCGTCCTCGGTGCTCGACGGCGGCCCGGTGCGGCTGGACGACGTGGCGGATGCCGCCGGTGTCAGCGACCCCGTGTTCGGGGGAGCACTGCGGGTGGCACAGGCGTTGGAAGGCGGCGGGGGCGCGCTGGTCACGGTGTGGCAGAAGGCACCGCTGCAGGCGCTGGCCCGATTGCACGCTCTGGCAGCCACCGATCAGGTCGACGACGAGCACTTGGGCCGCCCACGCGCTCACCCGGAGATCGGGCCGCGGCTGGAGCTGCTCGCCGACTTGGTCACCCGTCCCACCCAGGCGTCGGCGCCGGTGGTTGCCGCAGTCGCGCACGGGGAGCTCTTGACTCTGAAGCCGTTTGGCAGTGCCGATGGTGTCGTGGCACGCGCGGTGTCTCGGTTAGTGACGATTGCGACCGGGCTGGACCCACACGGACTGGGCGTGCCGGAGGTGACCTGGATGCGTCAGCCCGCGGCCTACCGTGACGCCGCGATCCAGTTCGCCGCAGGGACTCCCGACGGTGTGGCGACCTGGGTGGTGCTGTGTTGCCGAGCCCTCAGAGCCGGTGCGCAGGAGGCGGTTTCGATCGCGGAGTCGTTACCGCCACGGTAGCTGGCGCACCCCAGAAATATTTGTCTTGAGAATGCAAAGCGGGCGGCAACCGAAGGGATTTCGATCGCCGCCCGCCAACACGGGTCTCGGGTACCAAGCGTGCATTTGTGGGCTGCGTGGGTGACCTCGGCGCGTTTGCGACACTTCGTGCCACGGACCCTACCCAAAGGGCCACGAAGCATTCCGTATTTCGCAATTACGCAGGCCCGCAACACTTCTGCCATTATCGCGGCTATGACTCCGCGTGGGTGCCGAGAACCGTGCTGGGTGCCCGGGTCGGGAGAACGAACCTTCTCTTCCGGATCGACCTTGGCCTTACCGGGCTGCCGTGTCTCCTTTGTACTACTAGACCACAGGCACAGCAAGGCCTAAACGCGTCAAAGTTGTGCAACGACTTCGGATTGCGTACATCGGCTGTTTGCTGCGTGGCGCTTGGGAAAGGTGGGACGCCAGTGTTGAACGGACGGACTCACTAAAACGCGAAGCGTCGCAATAGCGCATAGGTGACCGCGCCCGCGGCCGCTGCCGTGACGCCGACCGCGGCGGTGGTGGCGATTGCGGCGCCCGAGGGCGCCGGGATCCTGTCGCGCAACGACACCGGCCGGGAAAACGACAGCACCGGCCAACCGCGTTCGATGGCTTCTTTGCGCAGTCCGCGATCTGGGTTGACCACCGACGGATGGCCGACCGACTCGAGCATCGGTAGGTCGGTAATCGAGTCGGAGTAGGCGTAGCAATGTTCCAGCGGGTAGCCCTCCCGCGCAGCCAGCTCCAGGATCGCTTGCACCTTGCCTTCGCCGTAGCAGTAGAACCCGACTTCGCCGGTGTACTTCCCATCCTCGACGACCATGCGGGTCGCCATTGCATGGGTGGCGCCCAGCGCCCTGGCGATCGGGCCGACGATCTCCTCGCCGGAAGCGGAGACCACCACGACGTCGCGGCCGCACAGCTTGTGGGCGGCGATGAGGTCGGCGGCTTCGGCGAACACCAGGGGAGTCACGATGTCGTGCAGTGTCTCGTTGACGATCGACTTCACTTGCGCCACGTCCCAGCCGGTGCACATGTTGGCCAAATGGGTGCGCATCCGGTCCATCTGGTCGTGATCGGCACCGGAGAGCAGGAAGATGAACTGCGCGTAGCTGGACTTCAGCACCGCGCGCCGGTTAAGCAGGCCCTGCGCAAAGAAGGGTTTGCTGAACGCCAGGGTGCTGGACTTGGCGATGATGGTCTTGTCCAGGTCAAAGAAGGCGGCGGTGCGGGCGCTCGGAACATCGGCTCCCGGTGTGAGCGGCGACGTTTGCTGCGGCTCGGCCGAGTCGGGGGCGGTCACCAATCCAGCATAGGTTGGCGAGCGGGCGACGCCGCGATATTGGGGCCAAATCGGGCGGCTGAATACCTAAGGTGTCGTTCTGCCGGTGGTGTTTTCACGGGTCAAGCCGTACTTTTGTTTCAAACCAGTACTTGCATTAGGTGCCGCTGGCATGTGTATAGTAAGAATTACTCGGCCTTGTGCCGAGGGTGGATCAGCCCGACCCCCCGGGGCTGATACACGACGACCTCCGCCTCCTCCCCCCCTGGCGGGGGTCGTCCCTTTTCTGGGGTAAAGAATTCTCGAGTAATGGACCTGAACGGTCCGCGCCTCGTCTTGTCGTGCGTTGCGGGAATGGCGCCGATTCCCGAACTGCCTGGTGTCCAGCGAACCTGTTTGTGCACAGACCGGTCTGTCTCCACAAATCCCGCTTTGGCACTGGCGTCCAACACCACCCGCCCCGCACGGTAGATCGATGACCGAGCGCTGCAGCGATGCACTGGCCGGATGCGGCGTCCTGGCGATGCTGACAGAGCCGGATTTGCGAGGCGAGCTGGACCGTGTCGCGGCAGCTGTCGGTGTGCGGGTGGTGCACGCGGGTGGCCGAAATCCAGTCGGCCGCAAGACGTGGTCGGCGGCTTCGGCCGTGGTGCTCGACCAGGCGGCGGCGGAACGGTATGGGCAGACAGCGCTGCCGCGGCGCGCCCACGTCAACGTTTTGACCAGCACCGAAGCCAGTGTGGCTACTTGGGCGGCGGCCGTCGCCGTCGGAGCCGAGCGCGTGCTGAGGATGCCGCAACAGGAGCATGAACTAGTCGGCGAACTCGCCGAAGCCGCCGAATCGGCGCGCGACGACAGGAGACGCGGTGATGCCGTTGCCGTCATCGGGGGCTGCGGCGGTGCCGGGGCCTCGCTGTTCGCGGTCGCATTGGCGCAGACCGCCATCGGGACGCTGCTCGTGGATCTCGATCCCTGGGGTGGTGGCATCGATCTGCTGGTGGGTGGCGAGACCACACCCGGGCTGCGGTGGCCTGACCTGGTGCTTCAGGGCGGACGGCTGAACTGGTCAGCGATGCGCGAGGCGCTGCCACGGCAACGTGGGATCAGTGTCTTGTCGGGTACGCGGCGCGGCTACGAGTTGGAGCCCGGCGCGGTGGAAGCGATCATCGATGCGGGCCGCCGCGGCGGAGTGACCGTGGTGTGCGACCTTCCCCGACGACTCACCGAGGCGACGCACGTCGCACTCGACAACGTCGACCTTGTCGTGTTGGTCAGCCGCTGCGATGTGCGCGCGTGCGCCGCAGCCGCGACGATCGCTCCGGTGCTGGCCTCGATCAATCCCAACCTCGGGTTGGTTGTGCGGGGACCGGCGCCGGGGGGCCTGCGCGCGGCAGAGGTCGCCGACATCGCCGGCGTCCCGCTGTTGGCGTCAATGCGTGCGGAGCCGCGGTTGTCCGAGCGCCTGGAACACGGTGGGCTGCGACTGGGCCGGCGATCAGCGCTAGGTGCGGCCGCACGTTCCGTCCTGGGTGTGTTGCCAAGTGGCCGCCAGGCGCTGAGTCGGTCGGCGGCATGAGCGGGTCGCTGATTGAACGCGTTCGCGAACGGCTGGCCGCCGAGTCCGGTCCCTTGCGGCCCAATGTAGTGGCAGCGGCGATTCGTGCCGAGTCCGGCGGGATTCTCGGTGACACCGAAGTGTTGGCCAATCTTCGGCTGCTGCAGACAGAGCTGACCGGTGCCGGCATCCTCGAACCACTGCTGTGCGCAGCCGGCACCACCGACGTGCTGGTCACCGCGCCCGACGCGGTGTGGGTCGACGATGGAAATCGTCTGCGGCGCAGCCATATTCGGTTTGCCGACGAGGCCGCTGTGCGGCGATTGGCGCAACGCCTGGCGTTGGCTGCCGGCCGTCGGCTCGACGATGCGCAGCCATGGGTCGACGGGCAGCTTACTGGGATCGGCGCGGGAGGCTTCGCGGTCCGGCTGCACGCGGTCCTGCCGCCGGTAGCCACCGGCGGCACCTGCCTGTCGCTGCGGGTGCTGCGGCCCGCCACGCAGGATTTAGCGGCCTTGAGCGCAGCGGGTGCCATCGCACCCGATGCCGGCGAGCTGGTGTCCGACATCATCGCCGCGCGACTGGCCTTTCTGGTGTGTGGTGGGACGGGCGCCGGAAAGACGACGCTGTTGGCCGCGATGCTCGGCGCCGTCCCGCCGGCCGAGCGGATCGTGTGTGTCGAAGATGCTGCCGAGCTGGCGCCCCGGCATCCGCACCTGGTCAAGCTGGTCGCGCGGTGTGCCAACGTCGAAGGCGTCGGGGAGGTGACCGTCCGCCAACTCGTCCGGCAAGCACTGCGGATGCGCCCGGATCGGATCGTGGTCGGTGAGGTCAGGGGTGCCGAGGTGGTGGATCTGCTGGCCGCCTTGAACACCGGACACGAGGGCGGGGCGGGCACGGTGCACGCCAACAGCCCGGGCGAGGTTCCCGCCCGGATGGAGGCGTTGGGGGCGCTGGGCGGCCTGGATCGGATTGCCCTGCACAGCCAGCTGGCTGCCGCCGTCCGGGTACTGCTGCACGTCACGCGCGACCAGGCTGGACGACGCCGGCTGGCCGAGATTGCCGTGCTGCGCCAAGGCGACAACGGGCGAGTGCACGCGATTACGGCGTGGCATGTGGACCATGGAAAGACCGCCCAGGCTGCCGACTTGCACGCCTTGCTGCGAAGCCGGCTACCCGCATGACCGGACTGCAGCTCGCCGCGCTGCTGTTGTCGCTGGCGCTGCTGGCCTCGCCGTCCTCACCGCGCCCCCGGCTGGCTGTCGCGGCGCCCGACCGTAGGCGATTCACCTTCAGTGGGCGGCTCGCCGGCGGGGTCTGTGCGTGTGGGTCCGCGCTTGCGGCCCTGGTGCTGCCCTTGACGACCGTCCTGGCGAGCGCATTGGTCGGCGCGACTGTGAGCCTGCGTTACCGTCGCCGCCGCCGCAGCCGGCGAGGTACCGAGGAAGGGCGTGCGCTGGAAGCCGGCCTCGATGTACTCGTCGGTGAACTGCGCGTGGGGGCCCATCCCGTTCGCGCGTTCGACGTCGCCGCCGACGAGACGATTGGACCGGTTTCGGCAGCCCTACGGACAGTCGCGGCAAGGGCACGAATGGGCGCCGACGTGGCGGCAGGCCTGCGCGCGGCGGCGGCTTCATCGGCTTTACCGATGCACTGGGAGCGCTTGGCGGTGTGCTGGCAGCTGGCGAGTGATCACGGGTTGGCCATCGCCACCCTGATGCGGGCCGCACAACGCGATATCGCTGAGCGGCAACGGTTCTCGGCAAAGGTGACGTCAGCTTTGGCGGGTGCGCGCGCCACCGCGGT
>JAVROG010000143.1:0-10790 GCA_032162865.1 Mycobacterium sp.
TCGGTTTGAAGGTGGCCAGTTCCAGCGTGTCCCGCCAGATCATCGGCGTGGAGGACGCCTACCACATCGAATCGGGCAAGGAGCACAAGGGCATCGGGTTCCTGGTGCCCGCACCGGGCGCGGCTCCTATCAAGTTCCGTTCCACCTACGTGGACGGCATCTACGATCCCCCCCGGACGGCGAAAACCCTGGTGATGCAGTCCATTCCGGAGCCCCAGCTGTTCCCCGCCGGGCCGGTGGAGCCGGATCCGGGCACCGTGATCTCCGGTGCTGACCAGGATGGGCTTGCCGGTCCGCCGCGCAAGCTGATAGCGACCATCGGCGAGCAGCTGGCCGGTTACGGTCCGCGGGCGCCGCAGCTGTGGCTCCCACCGCTTGACGAGCCGATCCCGCTGACCGCGGTCCTGGCCCGCGCCGGGGTACCGCCTCGGCAGTGGCGCTGGCCGCTCGGGGAGGTCGACAAACCGTTCGAGATGCGTCGCGACCCGCTGGTGTTCGACGCGACCTCGTCGGCCGGCAACATGGTGATTCACGGCGGACCCAAGTCCGGCAAATCGACTGCGTTGCAGACCTTCATCCTGTCGGCCGCCAGCCTGCACTCACCGCGCGACGTCACGTTCTACGGCCTCGACTACGGCGGGGGGCAGCTGCGGGCGCTAGAGGGCCTGGCGCACGTCGGCAGTGTCTCGTCGGCGCTGGAGCCCGAGCGCATCCGCCGCACGTTCGGCGAGTTGGAGCAATTGCTGCTGGCCCGTCAGCAGCGGGAGGCCTTCCGGGATGGGCCGAACGGGCACCACAACGCGTCGCCGCAGGATGACGGGTTCGGTGAGGTCTTCCTGATCATCGACAACCTGTACGCCTTCGGCCGCGACAACATAGACCAGTTCAACACCCGAAACCCATTGCTGGCCAAGGTGACCGAACTGGTCAACGTCGGCCTGGCGTACGGCATCCACGTGGTCATCACCACGCCGAGTTGGCTCGAGGTGCCGCTGGCGATGCGGGACGGGCTGGGCCTGCGCCTCGAGCTCAAACTGCACGACGCGCGCGACAGCAATGTGCGGGTGGTCGGTGCCCTGCACCGGCCGTCCGACGCCATCCCGCACGACCAGCCGGGCCGCGGGCTGACCATGGCGGCCCAGCATTTCCTGTTCGCAAACCCTGAGTTGGACGCGGAATTAAGCCCAGTGGCCGCGATCAACGCCCGCTTCCCGGGCCTGTCCGCGCCGCCGGTGCGGTTGCTGCCCACCAACCTTGCGCCGGCAGCCGTCGGCGCGTCGTACCGGGGTCCGGAGCAGATCGTTATCGGCCAGCGCGAAGAGGACCTGGCGGCGGTGGTGCACGACTTCACCGAAAATCCGCTGCTGATGGTGTTCGGCGACAGCAAGTCGGGCAAGACCACCCTGCTGCGTCACATCATCCGTACCGTCCGCGACCACTCGACCGCCGACCGGGTGGCCTTCACCGTACTGGACCGCCGGTTGCATCTCGTCGAGGAGCCGTTGTTCCCGGACAACGAGTACACGGCGAACATCGACCGGATCACTCCGGCGATGATCGGGCTCGCCAATCTCATCGAAGCGCGCCGGCCACCGGCGGGCCTGTCGTCGGCCGAGCTGTCGCGCTGGACCTATGACGGTCACACGCATTACCTGATCATCGATGACGTGGACCAGATCCCGGACTCGGCGGCAACCAGTGGCCCCTACCTTGGCCAGCGCCCGTGGAGCCCGCTGATCGGATTGCTCGGGCAGGCCAGCGACCTGGGATTGCGGGTGATTGTCACCGGTCGTGCTTCCGGATCGACGCACGGCTTGATGACCAATCCGTTGCTGCGCAGGTTCAATGACCTGCAGGCGACCACGTTGATGCTGTCCGGCAACCCGCAGGACAGCGGGAAGATCCGCGGTCAGCGATTCGTCCGGCTACCACCAGGACGCGGAATTTTGTTGTCCGACAGCGATACTCCGACATATGTCCAATTGATCAACCCCCTCGTCGGCGAGGGCGCGATATTTGGTGATACGCAACAGAAGGGAAGGCAATCATGACGTTGCGAGTGGTTCCGGAAGGATTGGCTGCTGCCAGCGCGGCAGTTGAGGCGCTGACGGCGAGGCTGGCGGCCGCGCATGCCAGCGCCGCGCCGTTGATCACCACGGTGGTGCCGCCGGCGGCGGATCCGGTGTCGCTGCAGACCGCCGCCGGGTTCAGCGCGCAGGGCCAGGAACACGCGGTCGTCGCGGCTCAGGGTGTCGAAGAGCTGGGGCGTGCCGGTGTCGGCGTCGGCGAGGCCGGCGCCAGCTACATCGCCGGGGACGCGGCGGCCGCTGCGACCTACGGGATGGCAGGCGGCTGATAATGACTCCCCCTGGGGTCGGTCTGGACTGCTTCGCCACCTGCGGTTGGTCGGCGAGTTCGATTGCGTCCCAACGGATCGACGGTGCCGGGCGGCCGGGACCAGTGCCGAAAGGAAGGGGGGCCGGAAAGTCAGCGAGACGACTCACGGCGCGACAGTAATTAACGGAACTCTGATTCGAGTGAATCGAGAAGTGGGAAAGGGAGAACTATGAGTTTGTTGGATGCTCATATTCCGCAGTTGGTGTCCTCGCAGTCGGCGTTTGGCGCCAAAGCGGGCCTGATGCGGCACACGATTGGTCAGGCCGAACAGGCGGCAATGTCGGCGCAGGCGTTCCATCAAGGCGAGGCCTCGGCGGCATTCCAGGCTGCTCACGCCCGCTTCGTCGAGGTAGCGGCGAGGGTCAACACCTTGCTGGACATCGCGCAGGCCAACCTCGGTGACGCTGCGGGCACGTATGTGGCCGCCGACGCCGCGGCCGCCTCGACCTACACCGGTTTCTGAGCCGGTTGGAAGACTAGGGAGGAATCTTCATGTCGCAGATCATGTACAACTACCCGGCGATGTTGGCTCATGCCGGGGATATGACGGGCTACGCCGGCACATTGCAGGGCCTGGGTGCCGACATCTCCGCCGAGCAGGCCGCACTGCAGAATGCCTGGCAGGGTGACACCGGGATGACCTATCAGACCTGGCAGGTGCAGTGGAACCAGGCCATGGAAGACATGGTGCGTGCCTACCAGTCGATGGCCAGCACCCACGAAGCCAACACGATGGCGATGATGGCCCGCGATGGGGCCGAAGCCGCCAAGTGGGGCGGCTAGCGCCGCATCGATGGACTCATCGCCCAATGCCGTTGAGCTGACGGTCGACCAGGCGTGGTTCATCGCGGAAACCGTTGAAGCAGGCGGTTTTCCGTGGGTGCTCGCGATCACCACGCCGTATCGCGATGGCGCGCAGCGAAGCGCGTTCGTCGACAGTCAGCGCGACGAGCTGACTCGAATGGGGTTGATGACGCCGCAAGGTGTCATCAACCCGAGGGTCGCCGACTGGATCAAAGTCGTGTGCTTCCCGGACCGGTGGCTCGACCTGCGCTACCTGGGGCCGGGTTCGGTCACCAACGACGGCGAAATGCTGCGCGGGATCATCGCGCAGCGTGCCGGCACCACCGTGGTGGCGCTGCGCAGCGCGCAGTTGACCACGTTCACCGTGATGGACATCGACGATCCGCGGGCGCTGGTTCCCGTCCTCGGCGTCGGACTGTCGCAGCGGCCGCCCGCCCGGTTCGAGGAGTTCAGCATGCCGGCACGCGTTGGCGCCCGGGCCGACGAGCGGCTGCGGTCAGGTGCGCCGCTCGCCGAAGTCCTTGACTACCTGGGTATCCCGGCCTCGGCGCGACCGGTGGTGGAGTCGGTGTTCTCCGGGCCGCGCAGCTACGTCGAGATCGTCGCCGGCTGCAACCGCGACGGCCGGCACACCACCACCGAGGTCGGCATGAGCCTCGTCGACACCACCGCGGGCCGGGTGTTGGTCACTCCGACCCGGGCGTTCGACGACGAGTGGGTGTCGACGTTCCGCCCCGGAACACCGTTCGCGACCGCCGTTGCGATCGAACAACTCACGTCCTATCTGCCGGACGGGGAATGGTTCCCCGACCACCACCTGTCCCGAGACTTTTCTGCGCAACATGCCTAGTTCGTCATAACGCCAAGCACATTCACCAAAAATGAAAGAGAGCACGATGTTCCAGCAACGCCACCAGCGCAACTCGAGGGTCCGGTGACGTCCGGCACCGTCATGCCGATCGTCCGCGTAGCAATTCTCGCGGACAGCCGGTTGACGGAGATGGCCCTGCCCGCCGAGTTGCCGCTGCGCGAAATCCTGCCTGCGGTGCAGCGGTTGGTGGTTCCCGCGGTCCAGAACGGCGACGCCGGTGATGCTGGCGATGTTCGAGCCGGTGCGGCTCCCTACCTGAGCCTGGCGCCGATCGGGGGGGCGCCGTTCAGCCTGGACGCCAGCCTGGACACCGTCGGCGTGGTCGATGGTGATCTGCTCGCCTTGCAACCGGTGCCGGCTGGTCCGGCCGCGCCGGGCATCGTCGAGGACATCGCCGACGCCGCCATGATTTTCTCCACGTCACGGCGCAATCCCTGGGGTATAGCGAATATTCAGCGTGGCGCGTTGGCCGCGGTGATCGGCGTGGCTTTGGTGGCAACCGGCTTGGCCGTCGCCCACCGGGTCGCCACCGGCGCGCTGGTCGGCCTCGTCGCGGCCAGCGCCATCGCGGCGGTACTCGCAATTGCCGGGTTGCTGACCATGGCTCGTTCGCCGCGCACCGGGATCGCATTGTCGATCACCGCACTGGTACCGATCGCTGCTGCGCTGGCGCTGGCGGTGCCGGGCAAGTTCGGAGCCGCGCAGGTGTTGCTGGCGGCGGCGGGCGTCGCCGCATGGTCGCTGATCGCCCTGATCGTGCCCAGCGCTGAGCGGGAGCGAGCGGCCGCGTTCTTCACCGCCACGGCGGTGGTCGGGCTCGCGATCGCCCTGGCGGCCGGCGCTGAATTGCTTTGGCAGCTACCAATACTGACCATCGGGTGCGGGCTCATCGTTGCCGCGTTGTTGACCACGATTCAGGCGGCTCAGCTGTCCGCGCTGTGGGCGCGCTTCCCGCTGCCGGTCATCCCGGCACCGGGAGATCCCTCGCCATCGGCGCCGTCGCTGCGAGTGCTCGAGGACCTGCCGCGGCGGGTCCGGATCGGCGACGCCCATCAGAACGGGTTCATCGCCGCTGCCGTGCTGCTCAGTGTCCTGGGATCGGTGGCCATCGCGTTGCATCCCGCGACGTTGAGCGTTGCGGGCTGGTATGTGGTCGCGGCAATCTCGTTGGCGGCCACGTTGCGTGCCCGGGTGTGGGATTCGGCTGCGTGCAAGGCATGGCTGCTTGCCCAGCCCTTCCTGGTGGCCGGCGTTTTGCTGGTGGTCTACACCGCGACCGGACACTTCGTTGCCGCCTTGGGTGCACTGCTGGTGCTCACTGGGCTCGTGCTGGCCTGGATAGTGGTCGCCCTCAACCCTTCTATCGCCTCGCCGGACAGCTACTCGCTGCCGCTGCGTCGGCTGCTGGGCTTTGTCGCGGTCGGACTGGACGCCTCGCTGATCCCGGTGATGGCGTTTTTGGTAGGCCTGTTCGCCTGGGTGCTCAATCGATGAGACGTGCGGCTGGATTGGGTTGCTGCACAGCGGTTCTGGCGCTAATGCAGACTCCTGTGATAGCGACCTCGCCGCCGGCGTTGGCAATCAGCCCGCCGGTGGTCGACGCCGCCGCGCAGCCGCCGAGCGGCGCACCCGGGCCCGTGCAACCGATGGAGCAGCGGGGCGTATGTAGCACGTCCGGAATCATCCCGGGCACCGATGCGGGCGTACCGACACCCAGCCAGACCATGCTGAATCTCGCTACGGCGTGGCAGTTTTCCCGCGGCGAAGGCCAGCTGGTCGCCATCATCGACACCGGAGTACGGCCGGGACCGCGGCTGAACAACGTCGATGCCGGCGGTGACTTCGTCGAGTCCACCGACGGCCTGACTGACTGCGACGGGCATGGCACCCTGGTCGCCGGAATCGTCGCCGGCCAGCCCGGTGACGACGGCTTCTCGGGTGTGGCGCCCGCCGCCCGCCTGTTGTCGATCAGGGCGACTTCCGCCAAGTTCTCGCCGCGCACACCGGGCGGCGACCCGACGCTGGCGCGGGCCGCGATCGACCTCGATGCGTTGGCCCGAGCCATCGTGCATGCGGCCGATCGCGGCGCCCGGGTGATCAACATCTCCGCGATAACCTGCCTGCCCGCCGATCGGACGGTCGACCAGTCCGCGTTGGGCGCGGCGATCAAGTATGCGGCGGTGGAGAAAGACGCGGTGATCGTTGCCGCCGCAGGCAACAGCGGAGCGACCGGATCGGTCGCCGGCGGAACATCGTGCGACTCCAACCCGCTGACCGATCTGAGCCACCCCAACGACCCGCGCAACTGGGCGGGCGTCACCTCGGTCTCCATCCCGTCCTGGTGGCAGCCCTATGTGCTGTCGGCGGCCTCCGTCGCCTCAGACGGCAGGGCTTCGAAGTTCACCATGGCAGGTCCCTGGGTGGGTATTGCCGCGCCGGGCGAGAACATCGCGTCGGTGAGCAACGCAGACGGCGGCGGCCTCGCCAACGGGCTGCCCGACGACCACCAGCAACTGATCCCGCTCAGCGGCACCAGTTACGCGGCCGGCTACGTCTCCGGGGTCGCCGCACTGGTTCGCTCCAAGTACCCCACCCTGACCGCTACCGAGGTGGTCCGCCGCATCACCGCAACCGCCCAGAACGGTCCGCGGTAGCCGTCCAACGTCATCGGCACCGGCACCCTGGACGCGGTCGCGGCCCTGACCTGGCAGTTGCCATCGGAGTCCGGCGGCGTCCCAGGGACATCGGTCAAGCCGGTAACCGTCCCGCCGGCACCGGCGCCCAAGGACACCAAACCGCGCAACGTCGCGCTGGCCGGAGCCGGCGTCCTGACGTTGCTTGTCTTAGTTACCGGAGCAACGGTGGCGGTAGTGCGCCGCCGAAAGGAGCCCACCCCGTGAGTTCTATTCCCAAACCGGGGGCCGCGAGGATCACCCTGGCGCTGCTGGCCGTCGTGCCCGCCGCCATGGCCTACCCCTGGCAGTCCACCCGCGCGTACTGGTTGCTCGGCATCGCTGCCGTCGCGGTGATTTTGCTGTTCGGCTGGTGGCGTGGGCTGCACTTCACCACGATCCTGCGCCGCAGGGTGGCGATCCTGGGCCGCGGTGCGCGCCAGGTGCCCGAACCCAGCACCCGCACCGTCGCCCTGGTGCGGGTCGGGCCGGCGGCGTCGGACACCGACGTGCTGCCGCTGCCGCTGATCGCCGGCTACCTGGACCGTTACGGCGTCCGGCTGGACCACATCCGAATCACCAGCCGCAACAACGTATCCGGTGCACAGGAGACGTGGATTGGGCTGACCGTGTCGGCCGTGGACAACCTGGCAGCGCTGCAGGCCCGTTCATCGCGGATTCCGCTGCAGGAAACGGCCCAGGTCGCGGCTCGCCGACTCGCTGATCACCTCCGGGAGATCGGCTGGGAAGCCAACACCGTCTCCGCGGAAGACGTTCCGGAGGTGCTGGACTGGGAAACCCAGAAGAGCTCCCGGGAGTCGTGGCGCGCGGTGCAGCAAGGCGACTCGGATTATGTTGCGGCATACCGGGTCAGCCCCGATTCCGGATTGCCCGAAACCCTGGCAGCGGCGCGGTCGCAGGGGGCGCGAGAGACCTGGACGGCGCTGGAGGTCGCCGAGTCGGCGTCGGGAACGCATTACACGGTGGCCGCCGCGTGCGCGTTCCGCACCGACGCCACGCCGGAGCGCGCCGCGCCCGTGGCCGGTTTGACCCTGGAACGCGGAAACCAGCGGCCGGCTCTTGCGGCGCTGGATCCGCTGTCCACGTGGCGACTCGACGGTCACACCGCCGCACCCGCCGACCTGCTCACGCGGCTGGACTGGCCGACTCCCGCCGCGGGAGCCCATCGCGCCCCACTCGCGGAAGCCGATACGCAGGTCCTGCAGACGGACCGCGCCTTTACTCGAACATGAATCGGTGCAGGAACGGCGTCATCCGGCGCAGATAGTCCAACTGACTCACGTGCATGACGTGGCTGCCGGGAAACCAGTGCAACGCGCACCGATCCCAGTGTTCCCACAGCGACACCGCGTGCTCGGGCGGCGCCATCCGATCGCCTAACCCGGTGATGATCATCCGGCGGTCCCTGGAAATCAGCGGCCGGTAGTTCAGCGCGCCGTGATAAGCCAGACCGGCCGTCAACTCCGTCCCGCTGATGCTGCTCAGCCGCATGCCCAGCTTCATCAAGGTGTTGGCCGGAAACCATTCGTCATATAACTTGCCGGGCATGACGACTGGGCAGTTGGGGATGACAGCCTCGAGGCGGTCGTCGACGGAAGCCACCAGCGCCGAGGTGTAGCCACCCAGTGACAAACCGGTGAGCGCGATCCGTTCGACACCGGTGCTGTGCAGATAGTCCACGACCGAACGAAAGTCGTGCACCGCCTGGGCCATGGCCTCGGCGAATCCGCTCAACCCGTTGGCGAAGAAGCCGAAACCACTGAACGGCGATAGCCTTTCGGCCCGCTTACCGTGAAATGGCAACGTGTACAACAAAACGTCGTAGCCGGACCGGTAATACCATGGCAACGAGAAGAACAGCCCGTTGAACAGGTACGACGACCCCATGAAGCCGTGGATCACGCACAGCGTCGGACGCGGCCCGTCGTCGTGACGCCAATGTTGGCCGTGCACAGTGTTATTGGCCGACAGTGAACTCCACTGCCTGCGCATCGCGGGGTTGATCGCCCGGAAACCGCTGGCGAACGAGATGTTGTCGACGGTGCCCCGCGCGATCCACTCCGCAACCGGGCTGGCGCGCCGCGACATGATCTTGGGCGGCTCCGTGGGCGCCGGAAAGGACTTGCGCGGGTCATGCTCGGCCCCGAGTTCGGCATAGAACTTCAGGTTGCTGCGCTCGTCTCCCGAATTTCCCCGGCAGAGGTTGGCGCGGATGACGGCCGGGGCCACCGTTGCGGACAGCAGCGACGACGCCGAGGTGCGCAGCGCGAGATCACCGATTGCCGATGCCTCCACCACAATGCGCTGGCGTGCCGACAGGGCGGAGCGCGGGGGCAACCCGTGGACGCTGGCATCGCCGCCGGGCACATCGGGAATGGGAAGGGGCGGATCGATCGGATCGGCCTTGCCGGCTACCCCCGAGATCTCGGACATTCCGCCGATGGTATCCCGTATCGGCAGTTTTTCCCCGATGCAATGCGCATTCCGCACCAGTCCGGTAATACGGTTTGGTGATGACACCCGACGGACTTTAATTACTGCAGGTGTCGATCAGGAGGACGGATATGTGGGATCCCGACGTCTACTTGGCCTTTGCGGATCATCGCAGCCGTCCGTTTTACGACTTGCTGTCGCGGGTGGGTGCCGACCGGGCGCGCCGCGTGGTCGACCTCGGTTGCGGGCCCGGCCACCTGACCCGGTACCTGGCCAAGCGCTGGCCCGGCGCGGTCATCGAGGCGCTCGACAGCTCACCGGAGATGGTGGCGGCGGCCCGCGAACGAGGGATCGACGCCACCACCGGTGACGTGCGCAACTGGAAGCCGCAACCGGACACCGACGTCGTGGTCAGCAACGCGGCGCTGCATTGGATCCCCGAGCACTCCGACCTGCTGGTCAAGTGGGTCGGTCAGCTCGCGGCCGGATCGTGGATCGCGGTCCAGATCCCGGGCAACTTCGAGACCGCGTCACATGCTGCGGTGCGGGCGTTGGCGCGCCGGGAACCCTACGCAAAGATCATGCGTGACATACCCTTCCGCGTGGGTGCGGTGGTCCACCCGCCGACGCACTACGCCGATCTGCTGATTGACGCCGGCTGCGGGGTCGATGTATGGGAAACCACCTACCTGCACCAGTTGACCGGTGAGCACCCGGTGTTGGAATGGATCACCGGCACCGCGCTGGTGCCGGTGCGCGAGCGCCTCGACGACGAGGGCTGGGAACAGTTCCGTTCCGAGCTCATCCCGCTGCTGGACGACGCCTATCCGTCGCGTCCCGACGGAACCACCATCTTCCCGTTCCGGCGGGTGTTCGTGGTGGCGCAGGTCGGTGGGGCCGCGCGCCGTGCAACCGGTTAGCCGGGGTTGACCTCTTCTTCGATGCCGCGGTCCACCGCGATGGCCGATCTGCTGGTCGGGGTCGTCCGATGGATCTGCAGATACGTTTCGGTGTAACGCTCGGCGATGCGGGTGCCGGCGAAATCCGAGGGGATCACGTCGCCGGTGCGCTGGCGCCAATCGTGCAGTCGAACAGCAAGATCCGCTGCGACGGCGTCTGTGTCCCGGACATCGGCATCGGCCGCATCGCCGACCAGCAGATTGGTGCTCTCCGTCGGATCGGTGCGGAGATCGTAGAGTTCACGCTCGGGTCGCGGAGCCGTGACCGACGGTGCGACGGCCAATCCGGACGGGCTTTGCTCGATGTCCCACGGCAGGTCCAGCAATGGGCGGGGAACGTAATTCTCGATGTAGCTGTAGTCCTTGGTGCGAATCGCCCGGATCGGATCGAATGAGTCGTGGTAGGTCTTCGTGGTGTACACGTGATTGCGCACCGGTTCGGCAGCGTCGGATGCGAACAGCGCGTCCGCATGTGAGATGCCCTCCACGTCAGCGGGCACCTCGAGACCCAGCAGGCTGAGCAGCGTCGGCACCAGGTCGACACCACTGAACAACTCGTCGTAAACGCGCGGCGCCACCCCGAGGCGGGTGGGTGGGCGGACCATTAGCGCAATGCCGGTTCCGGCGTCGTAC
>JAVROG010000144.1:0-14016 GCA_032162865.1 Mycobacterium sp.
GCATGGTGGGACAGCGGGCGGGGAGTGGTTGGGCGCACGCGCGAGTGATCCTGGGCTCAGCTTGCGGCCGGAGCTGTCGGTGACAGTGAGATAGTTTGCGGGTCCGGTGATGGTGATCAGGCCGCGATGGTGTGACCGGTGGTGATAAGGGCATACCAGCACCAGGTTGGCTAACTCGGTGGCACCGCCGTCTTCCCAGTGCCGGATGTGGTGGGCGTGCAGACCGCGGGTGGCGCCACAGCCAGGAACCGCGCAGGTGCGGTCGCGGTGCTCCAGGGCGCGGCGCAGCCGCCGGTTGATCTGGCGGGTCGTTCGGCCAGCGCCGATCACCTGTCCGTGGCGTTCGAACCAGACCTCACAAGTGGCATCACAGCTCAGGTACTGGCGTTCGGCGTCGGTGAGCAGCGGACCCAGATGCAGTGCGGCGGCGCGCTGCTCAACGTCGAGGTGCACGACCACGGTGGTGTGCTGCCCGTGGGGTCGACGGGCCGCTTCGGCGTCCCATCCTGCCTCGACCAGACTCATGAAGGCCACATAGGTGTCCGGCAACGGAGGCTGGTGATCGGGGTCGCCCTGGCCGTGATCGCGGTTCCACTCGGCGACCAGCGCATCAAGATGAGAGGCCAGCGCCGCATCGAACTTCGCCGCATCGGGGTGGGCAAGTTTGATCCGCCAACAGGTGAACTCTTCATCGGAGGTCGTGGTGATCGAGGGCTGCGGCTGGGGCTGGGGTCCAGGCTCGGGTTGGGGTCGCGGCTCGAGCTTGAGCGCGGTGCGCAGCTGGTTGACGGTGGCGACCCGGGCCAACTCGGCGTAATGCTCATCGGATCCGTGACCGGCCCGCGCCGCGATGACGCCGACCTGATCCAGCGACAGTCGACCCTCCCGCATTCCGTGGACGCATCGAGGGAACTCCTCGAGCCGGTGGGCGACGGTAGTGATCGTTTGCGCGTTCGCCGAGGACACGCCCAGCTTCCAGGCCACCAACGCCGCGACCGACCGTGCACCCGTCGCGCCGCACAACTCGTCGTGATCCATCTCCGCGACGATCTCCACGATGCGCCCATCAATCGCGTTGCGCTGACCGGCCAACTCCGCCAACTCCTCAAAGAGCACCTCAAGACGCTCAGCAGAGCTGACTACCGCGGCAGGCGATGCGGTCAAGGACATGACTTCATCATTGCAGCCAGGTACGACAACTTTCCGCGGCCCATTCTGCGCCGCGGCGTTAACAGCTCAACCACTGCGACGACTACCGCAACCCCAATCGTGAGCCGAGTCAGGCATCTATCTGCGCTTTGCGTCGGCAGCGCACGCAGCCAGAATCTGGTCCCAGTCCTCGATGTTGAAATGTCCCTTGCCGTGCGCCCAGTGCAGATCCACGTGGGGAATGGCTCGCTCGAGGTATTCGCCCATCGCGCGCGGGATGAAGGAGTCTCGGTCGCCCTGCCAGATATGGGTCGGCACGGCCACCTCGTCCACGCCGAAGTCCCAGGGCCGGTATTCCAGGAACGATTCGTACGCGCCGCCGCGACCACCCTGCCGGAATGCCTCGAGTTGCATGGCGCGGAAGTGCCGCAGGAAGAGCCCGTCGCGCATGTGTTGCTGGTCGACGTCGGGCAACGAGGCCGTCACCAACCGACAGACCAGCCCGGGAAAGAACTTCGCGCACCATCCGAGCGGGGCAAACGCGGCATCGAAAGTCCACGCCGCGCGCTGGGCCTGCCGGGCATAGAAGCGATCGGTCCGATTGAGGCTGTCCATGATCTCCCGGGTCGCCAGCGGGCCCCAAGGTCCCAGCGCACCAATGAACCGGAGCCGGGCCGGCGGGATTAAGGCCCCGCAGGCGAACAGGTGCGGACCGGCTCCCGAATGTCCGACCACACCGAATGCGTCCAGCTGTAGGGCGTCGGCCAGGGCGCACACGTCGGCCGGCCAATCGTGAAATCCGCGTCCGGGCTGAAAAGTCGAGCGCCCGAAGCCAGGGCGATCGACCGCGATCAGCCGGAACCCGTGGCGGTGTGCCGCGCCGTCGGCGAAGGCGCCCTCCAGCCGAGAGCTCGGCGTGCCGTGAAAGTAGAACGCGGGATAGCCGGCGGGATCGCCCCACTCCAGATAGGCCAACCCACGTCCGTCCGGCAGCCGGAACACAGTGGCCTCGTCGGCACGGATGCGGTCCGGCAGCATCAGCTGTCCGCCCCGAGAAACGCCCGGCCGCGCGGCGACAGTCGGTAGCCGACGTCGAGGCTGATCGTCAGGCCCAGCTCCTTGAGACGACGCACCCGACGCTTGAATCGCGGCACCTCGAGCCCCTCCCCAGCGGCCAGGTCCGGAGCGCGCACCGCCTCGTTGTCGGCGATCAGCCGTAAGTACCGCTTGGTCCACGGCCCGGAATCGCTGGCGGCATCGAGGCGGTCGAGGCGGGCTGTGATCGTGGCGATGTCGACTTCCGAAAGGACATCATCGGCGGCCAGCGTCGGGCGCTCATCGTCGCCGGCGAACGACACCGTGATCAGGTAGGTGTGCTGCGCAGGCCGCCGCTCCAGCTCGGCTTGAGCTGCGGTGGCGTCGGCAAAGCCGGCAGCCCGTGCCTGCTTGTTGGTGACCCGGTAATCAGACGGGCGCTCCTGCACACCGTCGACGCGGATGGTGCCCGCCATCGTGCGCTGCGTGCCACCGGGCTTGACTCGCGCACGATCCCAGCGCCGCAACACCAGGCTGACCTCGCCGCGGGCAATGCCCTCGGCCGTCGCGCGGTTGAGCAGCACATGACCGATGTTATTCAGAGGTGGCACATCGCGCGGGACATGCAGGAGTCATCGAGGAACGAGAAGCGCTTAGGGCTGGCGTGACGCGTCCGCCGATTCCGGGTCGCGGCGCAGGCTTCGCTGTCTACGGGGTTGGTCGCAGTGGTACGGGTGCGGATCTTCATGATCGGTTTCCTTCGGATATTGGTCGAAATGTCGCTGAAACCAACTGTCCTATTTCCGACGGCGACATCCATCGGTAGGAACGCGTAAACCCGTACCGAGGGGGTCGTAGATATGCGCAGGCCCTCGCAGGGTCCATACGTACTTTCGCGGCTCAGCCGATCAATACCGCGTACTGCGGCTTGATCACATCGTCAATGATTTCCAGCCGTTCGCCGAACGGGATGAATGCCGACCTGACTTAGGACATTTTCGGCGCTGCTGTTCAGTGTGGGTCGCTTATCTGCGGTTTCGATTGATTTTGGTTCGCAAGTTACACACTAAACCTGGTCTGTGACGGTGTCATCGACGTAGAAGTGACTCTAACTTGACTCGTGTCACTTGTGGCGGGCTGCCTCTTGGATGAGTTGCACGCGGGAGGTGAGGTCAAGTTTGTTGTAGACGTGGGTGAGGTGGGCTTGGACGGTCCGCGGCGAGACGAATAACCGGGTCGCAATGTCTTTGTTTCCCAAGCCTTCACACACCAGTCGAACTACCTCGCGTTCGGCTGGGGTCAGTGATGCCCAACCGCTGGCCGGTCGTTTGCGCTCGCCGCGGCCGCGTTGGGCGTAGGCGATCGCTTGTTCGGTCGCGAGACCAGTGCCTTCGGTCCATGTGGATTCGAACCCGTTCTCGCCCATGGCTTCTCGCAGCGCTGAAATGGAGGATTGGTAGGCAGGTTCGTGAACCATGAAACGGACCACGCCGATACGCTGCCGGATGGCATCGGCGGCTCCGTAGAGCCGCACTGCCTCGTGGAGGCTGCCGGCGTCTCTAGCGATATCCGCGAGGCATTCGAGAATGTCGGGAACGCCGACCCGCGCGTCGATTTCGGCCGAGGGTGTGAGCGCTTCATGGGCGTCGCGTTCTGCTCGTTCGGGTTCACCCTCGACGATCGCCACGCGCGCCCGCGTTGTGAGCGCCATCATCTGGTGCCAGCCCATAGTCGTGTCGACGCCCTGGTCGGCCAGTCGGCGGGCCTCGATGAGATCACCGTCGGCCAGCGCGGCTTCGGCATTGCGGGCGTAAGTGGTCACCGCGGTTGCCGACCGGACGCCGAGATACTGCCGTGCCGTCTGCTCTGCGCTTCGGGCCGCGGCGGCGTCGCCGGCGGCGAGCGCCGCTACCCCTAATGCCGAGAAGCCGAGACCCAGCACATACTCGCCGAACTCGGCGGCGACCTCGATGGCCGCCTCGGCCGCGGCTTGCGCCGCCGTCGCCTCTCCCCGGTATGCGAGGGCAAAACCCAGGCCCTGTAGGCCCGTGACTTTCCAGATGGGATCGTGGGCTGTCTCGGCGTCGGCGAGAAACGCGTGGAATTCGGCGACTGATGCTGTGAGATCACCCTGCATCAGCAGTGCCCACCCAAGGTTGCCCCGCCACTCTCCAGGGCTGGACCGATGACCAAGTGCATCTCGCAGATCGCGTGCCTCTTCGGCGGCTGCGCGTACGGTCGTCGGTTCCCCCGCCACGCAGGCTGCCTGCGCCTGCCATAGAAGAATGTGGCTCAGCATCCATTTGTCATCCATTGCCCTCGCCAAGCCGATCGCCTCGGTGAAGTACTGTCCAGCCACCCGCGGATTGTCGCCCTGGCCGGCGATGAACCCGCAGGCCGTCAGCGTTCTGGTGAGCAAAGCCGGATCATCGACCTCGCGCGCGATCTGCAGGGCCTCGTGCGGCTGATCCATGCTTGCGGAGATGCCGCCCCAGGCGTCGAGCATGGCCTTATCGGTCAATGCCCGCGCGTAGACGGCGGGCGTCGTCTTGAGGCGGGGCGCATTCTTCTCGCTGAGGATGCTGTTGAACCACGCCAGTCCCTCGCGGATGCGGCCGCCGTTGAGCCACAGCGGTTGTAGCGAGGATGTGATCATTGCTGCAATTTCAATATCGGAGTCTTCGCGGCTCCACTCGAATGCCGCCCGTAGGTTGTCAATCTCGAGTTCTACCCCCTCGAAACTCCCTTCCTTTCCCCACAGACGCCGCCCGGGTATGTCGAGCCGGGCCGCCAGCGCCCCGTAGTGGTCGCGGTGGCGCGTCCGTACGGCATCGGCTTCGCCGGATTCGCCCAGCTTCTCCAGCGCGTATTGGCGCACCGTTTCCAGCAGCCGGTATCGCGTTGGGCCTCCCGTGGTTTCGGCGACAACGAGCGATTTATCGACGAGCAGAGACAGCTGGTCAAGGACTTGGTAGCGCTCTGCCACGTCGGAGGCCGCGACCGAGCGAGCAGCGTCCAGGTCGAATCCGCCGAGGAACACCGCCAGGCGGCGAAACAGGATGCGTTCAGGTTCGCTGAGCAGTGCGTGTGACCAATCCACCGATGCGCGCAAGGTCTGCTGACGGCGGACCGCGGTGCGCGCGCCCCCGGTCAATAGGCGGAAGCGGTCGTGCAGGCTGTCGACGATTTCGGACACTGACAGTGCCCTCACGCGCGCCGCCGCGAACTCAATGGCTAGCGGCATTCCGTCGAGGCGGTGGCAGATCTCGGCCACGGTGGAAGCGTTGTCACCGGTGAGGGTGAAGTCGGCTGTCGCGAGGCGGGCACGGTCTGCGAACAATTCGATGGCGTCGTCAGTCAGCGACAGCGAGGGCACCTGCCACGTCGCTTCGCCCGGCACTCCAAGCGGTTCGCGGCTCGTCGCGAGCACGGTGAGGCCCGGGGCTAAACCTAGGAGAGAGGTCACCAATGTGGCACTGGCGTCGAGCAGGTGTTCGCAGTTGTCAAGCACCACCAGCAACCGGCGGTCGCGGACAAACCGCAGCAGCGTATCCATTGTGGAGCGGCCGGGCTGATCGGGAACCCCGAGCGCGCGGGCTGCCGTGACCGGGACGACATCGGGGGTGGTGATCGGCGCCAGATCGACATAGCAGACCCCGTCACCGAATTCGGCAGCGACCTGGGCAGCGACGTGAACTGCCAGGCGCGTCTTGCCCGACCCGCCTGCCCCAGTCAGAGTGACCAACCGATTGCCGGCCAGGGCTTCTCGGAGGTTGTGCGTTTCCGTTTGGCGCCCAACGAAACTGGTGAGTTGAACCGGAAGGTTGTTGGCGGCAACGGCGTTGGTGGTGCGCAATGGGGGGAACTCGTTGCGCAAGTCCGGATGGCAGAGCTGAACCACCCGTTCGGGCCGCGGTAGGTCCCGTAGCGGGTGACTGCCAAGGTCGGTCAGGGAGGCTCCAATTGGGAGCTGATCTACGACCAGGGGTTCGGTCGCGCCAGACAACACCGTCTGGCCGCCGTGAGCCAGGTCGCGCAGCCGCGCCGTCCTATTGATCGTAGGGCCGATGTAGTTGCCTTCGTCGCGCAGTCGCACCTCGCCGGTGTGGATTCCGATACGCAACCGGATCGGCGCCAGCGGAGCCCGCTGTAATTCCACGGCGCATCCCACCGCGTCGGTTGCGCGGCCGAATGCGATCACGAAACTGTCGCCCTCGCCCTGCTCGACCGGTCGGACTCCGTGATGAGCCGCGATCGCGTCGGACACCGCCTGGTCGAGGCGGGCGATGGCGGCGGTCATCTCGTCGGGCTGGCTTTCCCACAGCCGCGTCGAGCTCTCGACGTCGGCCAGCAGCAACGTCACGGTTCCGGTCGGCAGCTCGCTCACACCCACGTCGCTCCAGTCCACCGGCGGCGTATCCACACGTAGTTCGCTCATGCTAGCCAGCGTGCGGCCGCGACGAGCCGCATACATCAGCGCGAAGGCGTATTACCGACCGCCACCCGTGCGGGGAGATCTACGACCCCCGCCAGAACTATGTACGCATCCATGCCGATGGTCTGCGGCCCGCGGAATCGCACAGTCGAAAAATCGACCCACGAGAATAGGAGCAAACGTGGCGCTGCACTACGTCGATCCGCACAGCACGCACGGCCGCCGGTACGTGGCTTTGGAAAGCTTCGGCCGCTCACGTCCGGGACAGTTCGTGTCGCGCCACATCTTCTTTCGCATCGACCCGTGGTTGCACCGCGCCACTGGCGGGCGCTACCCGTGGATCCTTGGAGGGCCCGCCACGGCCCCGTTGACTAGCACGGGGGCCAAGTCGGGTCAGCCGCGAGTGCGTCAACTCACCTACTTCCACGACGGACCTGACCCGGTCCTGCTCGCCTCGAATTCAGCGAAACCAAACCATCCGGGGTGGTACTACAACCTCAAGGCGAACCCTGAATGCCAATTGGGCGACGAGAGCTTTGTAGCGACAGAAGTCACCGATCCCGACGAGTACGTGCGCCTGTACGCACTCGCTGAGCGGGTGTACGCCGGCTACGGGGACTATCGCGTGAAAACCGCACATGTCGGAAGACAGATTCCGATACTTCGGCTCAAGCCACGCTAGCGGTCCGGTGCGTCTGTACGTACTTTCGCGGCTCAGCCGATCAATACCGCGTACTGCGGCTTGATCACATCGTCAATGATTTCCAGCCGTTCGCCGAACGGGATGAAGGCCGACTTCATAGCGTTGATGGTGAACCGTTGCAGGTCAGTCCAGCCGTAGCCGAACGCCTCCACCAGTCGGTGCATCTCCCGGCTCATCGTCGTGTCGCTCATCAGCCGGTTGTCGGTGTTGACGGTCACCCGGAAGCGGGCCCGGGCCAGCAGGTCGAACGGGTGCTCGGCGATGCTGTCGACGGCGCCGGTCTGCACGTTGGAACTGGGGCACATCTCCAGCGGGACCCGCTTGTCGCGCACGATCGACGCCAGCCTGCCCAGTCTGACGCTCCCGTCCGGGTCTACTTCGATGTCGTCGGTGATCCGGACCCCGTGCCCCAGCCGGTCGGCACTGCAGAATGCGATCGCCTCGTGGATGGACGGCAGACCGAACGCCTCACCGGCGTGAATTGTGAAGCGCGCGTTGTGATCTCGCATGTATTCGAAGGCGTCCAGGTGCCGGGTGGGCGGGTAGCCGGCTTCCGCGCCGGCGATGTCGAATCCGACCACTCCCTTGTCGCGGAAGCGAATCGCCAACTCGGCGATCTCCCGTGACATCGCGGCGTGCCGCATCGCAGTGACCAGACAACGGACCTTGATGGGATGTCCTTCGGCGGCACAAGCCTTCTCGCCCGCGGCGAAACCCGCCAGCACCGCATCGACAACCTCGTCGAACGACAGCCCACGGTTGATGTGCAACTCGGGGGCGAACCGAACCTCGGCGTACACCACCGAGTCGGCGGCCAGGTCCTCCACACACTCGTACGCCACGCGGTGCAACGCCTCGGGCGTCTGCATCACGGCCACGGTGTGCGAGAACGGCTCGAGGTAGCGCTCCAGCGAGCCGCTGTGCGACCGGGTGCGAAACCAGGCCGCCAGCCCGTCGAGGTCGGTGGCCGGCAGCTCGTCGTACCCGACCTGACCGGCGATCTCCAGCACGGTAGCCGGACGCAGCCCGCCATCGAGGTGGTCGTGCAGCAGCGCCTTGGGCGCCTGCCCGATCATCTCCAGGCTCAGTGCACTCGTCATCGCGTGATCCGATCGATGATCAGAGGTCGAGAAACCGGCGGAGCATCCGCGACGCTGAAGGCGCCGTTCAGCTCGGCCATCGCGGGGGCGATGCGCTCCGGGGTCTCAGTGTAGAGCGTGAACAACGCCGCACCGGCGGCGACCGGCTCCCCCGGGCGGCGATGGATCCTGATGCCGGCACCGTGCTGCACCCGCGCGCCGGGTCGGGATCTGCCCGCACCCAGCCGCCAAGCCGCCAGCCCCACTGCCATTGCGTCTATGTTGCCCATTGTGCCGCCCCGGGTGGCCGTGATGGTTTCCGAATGCCCACCAATAGGCAACGACTTCGACAAATCACCGCCCTGGGCGGCGACCAACCTACGGAACCGGTCCATTGCCGTGCCGTCGCGCAACGTCTCGCCCGGGTCGCTGCCGTCGATGCCGGCGAGGTCGAGCATTTCGGTGGCCAACCGCAACGTCAACTCCACCACGTCGGATGGGCCGCCGCCGGCCAGCACTTCCAGCGATTCCTCTACTTCCAGCGAGTTGCCGACGGTCGCGCCCAACGGGCACTCCATGTTCGTCAGCAGCGCCCGGGTCGGCACCCCGTGCGCGGCACCCAGCTCGACCATGGTGTGCGCCAGGTCGCGGGATTCCGCTTCGGACTTCAGGAACGCTCCGGAGCCGACCTTCACATCGAGCACCAGCGCACCCGCCCCCTCGGCCAGCTTCTTGCTCATGACCGAACTCGCGATCATCGGAAGGGATTCCACGGTCCCGGTGACGTCGCGCAGCGCGTACAGCTTGGCATCGGCGGGGGCGAGTTCGCCGGCGGCGAAGATCGCCGCCCCCACCTCGCAGAGCTGTTCGCGCACTCGCCGACTGGACAGATTCGCGGTGAACCCGGCGATGGATTCCAGCTTGTCCAGGGTGCCACCGGTATGGCCCAGCCCACGACCGGCCGCCTGCGGCAGCACACCGCCACACACGGCGACGACGGGCACCAACGGCAGCGTGATCTTGTCGCCCACACCGCCGGTGGAGTGCTTGTCCACGGTCGCCAGCGCCTTGCCGTCCACGCGGAGATCGGTGAAATCCAGTCGCGGGCCCGACGCCAGCATCGCTGCGGTCCAGCGGGCGATCTCGCCACGATCCATGCCGCGCAGGAAGATCGCCATCAACAGTGCCGACATCTGTTCGGGGGCAACGCGGCCATCGGTGAAGGCCGCGATGACCCAGTCGATGGCGGCATCGGACAACCGGGCGCCGTCCCGTTTGGTCCGGATCACCGTCGGTGCGTCGAATGTGAGATCGGTCAAGAACGTTCCTGGCGGGCAAGATCATCGGGACCGAATGCATCAGGCAGTAGGTCGCCGAGCGGTCGGGGTCCGGCCGGATGGTCGATTAGCATCTCGTGGCCACCGTGCTCGAGCAGCACCTGGCGACATCTCCCACACGGCATCAGCGGCGACCCGTGGCCGTCAACGCAGGCCAGCGCGACCAGCCGGCCACCGCCGGTGGAATGCAGGGCGCACACCACGCCGCACTCGGCGCAGAGACCAAGGCCATACGAGACATTCTCCACATTGCATCCGGTCACCACGCGGCCGTCGTCCACCAGTGCCGCCGCGCCCACCGGAAACCGCGAATACGGCGCGTACGCCCCTGATGCCACTTGAATTGCCTTGTCCCGCAGCATATTCCAGTCGATATCAGACATATTGCAACCCCGCTCGCCGATGGGCTGACCTAAGCAAGCCAACCCTAACCTGTGCCACGACACACAATTTGGATGGGACTCTTCGGTACCACCAGCATGTTGATCAAGTTAAGCTCGGTTGCCCGGCTAGAGCTGTTTGCTGACGGTTTTTGAAGGCGGTGAGGACAATTACGACAACCGCGGATCCGGCCACACCCACATCATCTACGTCGAAGCCGCGCAAGCGGCGACCACCTCGGACCCTGTATCGGGGCGACCCCGGTATGTGGGCGTGGGTGCTGCATCGCATCAGTGGCGCGACGATCTTCTTCTTTTTGTTTGTCCACGTGTTGGACGCGGCGGTGCTGCGGGTGAGCCCGCAGGCTTACAACGAGGTCCTGTCGACGTACAAGACCCCGATCGTCGGCTTGATGGAATTCGGCCTGGTGGCCGCGGTGCTCTTCCACGCACTGAACGGCATCAGGGTGATCCTGATCGACTTCTGGTCCGAGGGCCCTCGCCACCAGCGGCGGATGCTATGGATCGTCGCGGTCGCGTTCCTGGTGCCGTTCGTGATGGCCGGAGTGGTGATCGGCATTCACGCCTGGGAGCACCTGCGATGAGCACACCCGACCTGCAACTCGGTCCCGGCCAGATAGCGCCGGTGAAACAACGCAGCCACGACCGTCCGGCCAGCCTGGACAATCCGCGTTCGCCGCGGCGCCGGGCGGGAATCCCGAACTTCGAGAAATTCGCGTGGCTGTTCATGCGGTTCTCCGGCATCGCGCTGGTGTTCCTGGCCATCGGGCACCTGTTCATCATGCTGATGTGGGACGACGGCGTGTACCGCCTCGACTTCAACTTCGTTGCGCAACGGTGGGCTTCGCCGTTCTGGCAGTTCTGGGATCTGGCGTTGCTGTGGCTCGCGCAACTGCACGGCGGCAACGGGCTGCGCAACATCATCGACGACTACAGCCGTAAAGACGTGACCCGGTTCTGGCTCAACAGCGTGCTGCTGTTGTCGATCGGCTTCACGTTGGTGCTGGGAACGTACGTCATCGTGACTTTCAACCCGAACATCTCCTAAAAGTCCTTCGGAGGCGAGTCTTGATTCAGCAACACCGATACGACGTGGTGATAGTCGGCGCCGGCGGTGCCGGGATGCGCGCCGCGGTAGAGGCGGGTCCGCGGGTTCGTACCGCGGTGCTAACCAAGCTCTACCCCACCCGTAGCCACACCGGCGCCGCCCAGGGCGGCATGTGCGCCGCGCTGGCCAACGTCGAAGAGGACAACTGGGAGTGGCACACGTTCGACACCGTCAAGGGTGGCGACTATCTCGCCGACCAGGACGCCGTTGAGGTCATGTGCAAGGAAGCCATCGATGCGGTGCTCGACCTGGAGAAGATGGGAATGCCGTTCAACCGCACCCCCGAGGGCCGCATCGACCAGCGACGCTTCGGCGGACACACGCGCGACCACGGCAAGGCCCCGGTGCGCCGGGCGTGTTACGCGGCCGACCGCACCGGCCACATGATCCTGCAGACGCTCTACCAGAATTGCGTCAAACACGACGTGCAGTTCTTCAACGAGTTCTACGCACTGGACCTCGCGCTCACCCAGACCCCTACCGGCCCGGTGGCCACCGGGGTGGTGGCCTACGAGTTGGCAACGGGCAATATTCACGTCTTCCACGCCAAGGCCATCGTGCTGGCCACCGGTGGTTCCGGCCGGATGTACAAGACCACCTCCAATGCGCACACCCTGACCGGCGACGGCATCGGCATCGTCTTCCGCAAGGGACTTCCCTTGGAGGACATGGAGTTTCACCAGTTCCACCCGACGGGTCTGGCGGGTCTGGGCATCCTGATCTCCGAAGCCGTGCGCGGCGAGGGCGGCCGGTTACTCAACGCCGACGGCGAACGTTTCATGGAGCGCTACGCCCCGACGATCGTCGACCTGGCGCCGCGTGACATCGTCGCGCGCTCCATGGTGCTCGAAGTGCTCGAGGGCCGCGGCTGCGGCCCGCACAAGGACTATGTCTACATCGACGTCCGACACCTCGGCGCGGACGTGCTCGAGGCCAAGCTGCCCGACATCACCGAGTTCGCCCGCACCTACCTCGGGGTGGACCCGGTGCACGAGTTGGTCCCGGTCTACCCGACGTGCCACTACGTGATGGGCGGCATCCCCACCACCATCACCGGACAAGTGTTGCGGGACAACACCAATACCGTCCCCGGCCTGTTCGCCGCCGGCGAGTGCGCGTGCGTGTCGGTGCATGGCGCCAACCGGTTGGGCACCAACTCGCTGCTGGACATCAACGTGTTCGGGCGCAGGGCCGGCGTCGCCGCGGCCACTTACGCACAGGGACACGACTTCTCCGACATGCCGCCGGAACCGGCGGCGATGGTGGTGAGCTGGGTCGCCGACATCCTGTCCGAGCACGGTAACGAGCGCGTCGCCGACATCCGTGGCGCCCTGCAGCAGACGATGGACAACAACGCCGCGGTGTTCCGCACCGAGGAGACGCTGAAGCAGGCGCTCACCGACGTGCACGCCCTCAAGGAACGGTATTCCCGAATCACCGTGCACGACAAGGGAAAACGATTCAACAGCGACCTGCTGGAAGCGATCGAGCTGGGCTTTCTGCTGGAGCTGGCCGAAGTCACCGTGGTGGGCGCGCTGAATCGCAAGGAGTCCCGCGGCGGTCACGCCCGTGAGGACTATCCCAACCGCGACGACGTCAACTTCATGCGCCATACCATAGCCTACAAGGACGGCACCGACCTGCTCAGCGACATCAGGCTGGACTTCAAACCCGTCGTGCAGACCCGCTACGAACCGAAAGAAAGAAAGTACTGATGACGGTTGAGTCCGCAGGCGACACTGTCGAACCCGGAGCGGCAACACAGGTCGAGACCTTGGAGCCACCCCTGCCGCCGGTGCCGGAGGGCGCCGTCATGGTGACACTCAAGATCGCCCGGTTCAACCCCGACGACCCCGACGCGTTCACGGCAACCGGTGGCTGGCAAAGCTTCCGGGTGCCCTGCCTGCCCAGCGACCGGCTGCTGAACCTGCTGATCTACATCAAGGGTTACCTCGACGGGACGCTGACCTTCCGGAGGTCCTGCGCACACGGCGTGTGCGGCTCCGACGCGATGCGGATCAACGGTCGCAACCGGCTGGCGTGCAAGGTGCTGATGCGCGACCTGCTGCCCCAAGAAAAGAAAGGGCAGGCCGGCAAGCCTAAGAAAGGGCTGACCATCACGGTCGAGCCGATCCGCGGGCTGCCGGTGGAGAAGGACCTCGTGGTCGACATGGAGCCGTTCTTCGATGCCTACCGCGCGATCAAGCCCTATCTGATCACCAGCGGCAATCCGCCTACCCGCGAACGCATTCAGAGCCCTACCGACCGGGCCCGTTACGACGACACCACCAAGTGCATTCTGTGCGCATGCTGCACCACCAGCTGCCCGGTGTTCTGGAACGAGGGCAGCTACTTCGGCCCGGCGGCGATTGTCAACGCACACCGCTTCATCTTCGACAGTCGTGACGAAGCGGCTGCCGAACGCCTCGACATCCTCAACGAGGTGGACGGGGTGTGGCGGTGCCGGACCACGTTCAACTGCACTGAGGGCTGCCCGCGCGGCATCGAAGTGACCAAGGCGATTCAGGAGGTCAAACGCGCGGTGATGTTCTCGCGCTGACCGGTGTCGCGATCGCAAGCGCGGCGTAGCCGGGTGCAGCGGGTCGCGACCATCGGACTAGCTCGGGGGAAGCTTCAGCACACGGTTGTTGCCGGCGTCCGCGACATAGACGTTGCCGGCGGCATCGACCGCGACTCCCTGCGGGCTGTTAAGTCCGTTGAATGGCAACGTGATTGACGTGTTCGACTCCTTGACCAGCTTGATGACCC
>JAVROG010000145.1:0-3799 GCA_032162865.1 Mycobacterium sp.
CCTGGCCGAGGACTTCCTTGGCGCCGCGCACCCGGGTGTGCCAGCGGCCGAATTCCGGGAGGCCACCCTCCAGGCCGGGCAGCGGCTGCGTGGTGATCGACCAGGCCGCCGGCTTGGGGAACATTGCCCCGCCGGGGGTGTCGAAATGGCCGGTCAAAATGTTGATCACATCGACCAGCCAGCTGGCCAGGCTGCCAAATTCTTGGTTACACAGGCCAATTCGGCCGTACACTACCGATTTCTCGACGCCGGCGAGTTCACGCGCCAAACGCCGGATGCGGTCTTCGTCAATGCCGGTAACGGAACTGACCCGCTCCGGCGGCCAGTCCGCGGCAACCCGGCGCATCGTGTCGACGCCGTCAACGTGTGGCCCGGGGTTGACTAAGCCCTCATCAAAGAGTGTGTGGGCGACCGCCAACAGCAGCGCCGCATCGGTGCCGGGGACGATCGGCAGCCACTCGTCGGCGTGGGCCGCGGTCTGTGTGCGCACCGGGTCGATCACGATCACCTTGCCGCGTTTACGAATTCCGTGGATCAGGCCCATCACGTCGGGCGCGGCCAGCAGCGAGCCCTGGGACGCGGCAGGGTTGGCGCCCATGATGACCATCAGGTCGGTGCGCTCGATGTCGGGCACGGGGAAGTTCCACCAGAGGCCATACATCAGGTGCGACGACAGGTTCTTGGGCCATTGGTCGACTGTCCCCGGCGAATACGTGACCGGCATCCCAGACATGCCCAACAGCACACCGGCGTACCGGGCCAGCGAAAACGAGTGCGCCAGCGGGTTACCGGTGTAGGCGGTGACCGCACCTATTCCGTATTTCTCGATCACCGGCGTCAGCAACTCGGTGCACCGGCGAAACGCCGCGTCCCAGCTAACCTCCTGCCAGGCGCCGTCGACCTTGATCAGCGGGCTGCGAATACGGTCCGGGTCGTGGTGCACTGCGCCCAGCGACACACCTTTCGGGCAGAGGTGGCCGCGACTCCACACGTCGTCGCGGTTGCCTCGGATACCGGTGACTTCCCCGGCTTCCACATGAATTTCCAAGCCGCACATGGCTTCACATAGCGGGCAGGTCCGCAGATGCTTGCCATCGACGCCGGGCTTCATCCACCCACTGTATTGCGCTACTCCGGGTAGCGGAAGTGGCAAAAAGTTGAGGTCAAGCTACCCAGGGTCCGATGCCGCCGACCTTGTCGATGCGGATGCGGGTGAGGAATCCCGGTGGCGCGTTGTCCGGCGGGAACTTCATGTTCGGGTCCCCCAGGACCGGGTTGAGCTCCTTCAGTAGCTCGGGGGCACCGCCCTCGACGATCCGTGCCGTCCCGGTGATGGAGAGGTAGGGCCGCATTCCTTGGCCCGCCTGGTCCAGCGACGCGATCGTGACGGCGACCCGGGGATCGTTGCGAATGTTGCGGACCTTCTTGTGTTCGCCCAGGTGGGCGCTGACGAGCTCGTCCCCGTCTGGCGTCGACTGCAATGCGACCCAGACCAAGCTCACCTGGGGGCTGCCGTCGGAATTGATGGTGACGAGGGTGGCATCAGCACCCTTGCCGAGGAGATTTCGTGCGGCGTCGTTGAGCTCCATGCGTTGTTCTACCGTGTCGTGCCGCGATTCATTCCCGCTCGGGGAATTGGCGGCTGTAACCGCCCGTTCCATTCCTTGAGACAGATTTGAATCTGACAAGTTGCCTATACATCGACGACACGTCAGCCCTAGCGTCATGTACGACCTCGATATCTGCAACAGGAGCTAAGAGCCACAGGCCCGGTTATGACCGATCACGAGCCCCCGACGAACATCGAGTACCTGCGCCGCGAGGTGCTCGCCCGGATCGACGCACACCCGCTCGACGAGTGGTCACCCGCGCTGTTGCGGGCCATGATCGCCGTCTTTGACCTGAACGGGGTCATACCCAAACCCCTACAGCGCTTCCACCCTCGCGTCGTCAAGTAAAGGCGCACCTGCATTCCCACGGCCCTGACTAGGGTGCTAGCGGTACGCGGTACCTGCGGTCGGGTGAGGAGTCATGACGATGGAGATGTGGGAGCTGGTGGCCCGTGAGCAGATCCGTGACACGCTCGCCCGATACAACTGGTCGGGTGACGCCGGCCGGCTCGACGGGCTAGCCGAGACATTCTGCTTAGACGGCGTTCTCGAGATTCGCGGTGCCGAGCCGCTGCGCGGCCGATCCGAGATCACGGCTTTTCTCGGCGGCGTCGCCGGGAAGATCGCTGTCGACGCAGACATCAAGGCGGTCGTTCGGCACAACATCGCCAACATCCTGTTCACCGCGCTGACACCCGACGAAGCACAGGTCTCCTGCTACTTCACTGTCGTCGCCCATCGGGGGCTCGACCACTTTGGCCGTTATCGCGACACCTTGGTGCACGAGGGTGACACCTGGCTGATCAAGCACCGCAAAGTGTCGACCGATTGGGCAGCCGCCGACTCCGCCATTGCCCGGCCGTCATCTGACTCCTGAGTCCTTGGCGCACAGTCGTTTTCGCGCGGGATGTGGCGGGGTCGGTATTGTTGGAGTATGCCTGTCAAGGACGCATCGGCGACCGCCGGCGAAACCGACCGCGCTCTCGGATATTTGCTGTTGCGGCTGACGATCGGCGCCAGCCTCTTCGGACACGGTGTCGTCCGGCTGCCCAAGTTGGGCGCTTTCCACGCCCACATGATGGGTGAGTTCCACGCGTCGTATTTGCCCGGCTTCGTCGTCTCGGTGTGCAGCTATGCGCTCCCCTTCGCCGAACTCGTCACCGGAGTGCTGCTGTTGACCGGCGCGCTGACCCGGGCAGCCGCGGTGGCCGGCGGCTTGGTGATGATCGTTCTGATCGTCGGCGCGACGTCGATCGAACACTTCAATGTGATCGGCGAACAGCTTGTTCACGCGATCGTGCTCGCCGCTGTCGTTGCCTTCCGGAACCACAACACGTATTCGGTCGACCAGCTGGTGGCCCACCGCAGGTCAGTCGGCGGTTGAAGCCGGTGGCGAAGCCCCGATCGTCAGGACATTGAGCCGGCACCCTTGCGGACCGGCACACCAGCCGTGATCGACGCCCGTGATCACCGCGCTGTCGCCGACCTCGAGCAGGTGTCCACCGTCATCCAGGATCAATTCAACCGAGCCCGACAGGACGACATCGAAATCGACCGTGTCCGTGTGGTGCAGGGAAAACTCCGCACCCGGTGCGTACTCGATCGTCGTCCAGCGCAGCGAGCCCGCCGGCAGGACCAGGTCGAGCTTGTCGGCGATGCGCCCGCCATCGTCGATCGACGGTAGCGACGGCGTCGCATAGAGCATCGAAAAGAGCATCCCGTTGAGACTGGCATCCCCCTGCAGGGTGACGGAATCGTCCTGCACTGCGCATGAACGGCCGGTTGCGTCGACACCGGTGACCAGCAAGCGCATGGCCCCGAGACTAGACGCCGGCCCGGATGCCGATCAGCGGAACACCGCTCACGCGCGCCGCGGCGACATGGCAGGGTGACATCCGTGGCAAATACTTCTCCAGCGACCGTCGAGCATGACCTGCGTGAAATCGACACCCCGAAGGGCGCTTTGCGCTACTACGACAGCGGGCCCGATTCCGGTCCGGTGCTGCTGTTCCTGCACGGCTCCGGCCCCGGCGTCACCGGCTGGCGCAACTTTCGCGGGATCCTGCCCACGTTCGCCGAGCACTTCCGCTGCCTGATCCTGGAATTCCCCGGTTTCGGGGTCACCGACGACTTCGGCGGCCACCCGATGGTCACCGCGTTCGGCGCCGTTCGGCCATTCCTGGACGCAG
>JAVROG010000146.1:0-2657 GCA_032162865.1 Mycobacterium sp.
GCGGAGCGCTGATGGGCTGCGCGGTCTCGATCCGCGAGATCGTCAAAGAACAAGCCATCTACCGACGCGAACACGGCATCGGCCTGTCCGGCGGCGCCTACCTCGCCTCCAAACTCGCTGTCCTGGGGGCCATTACCGGCCTGCAAGGACTTCTCGTCGGAATCCTCGGTGTCGTGTTCCTGCCGCTACCCGACGATTCCTTGCTGCTGCATTCGGGCAGCCCCGAACTGCTGCAGTGGGTGGGCTTGGCCGAAGTGGCGGCGGCCGTCGTCGCCGTCACCGTGGTCTCGATGATCCTCGGTCTGCTGATCTCGTCACTCATCAGCAATGCCGACCGGGGCATGCCCCTGCTGGTGCTGGTGGTGATGGCCCAACTGGTGTTGTGCGGCGGAATGTTTGCTGTGAAGGACCGGATCCCGCTCGAGCAACTGGCCTGGCTATCGCCGTCGCGCTGGGCCTACGCGATGGCCGGTTCTTCACTGGGAGTGAACTACATCCGCCTCACCGATACCGACCCGCTGTGGGATCACGACCGCGCTCGGTGGCTGACAGGTCTCGGTATGTGTGTGGCTCTCGGAGTCGTGATGGTGATCCTGCTCGCGCTGCGGCTACGGCGACTCGATCCGCATCGCAAAGCGCGCAAGTAGGTCGGGCGAGCCGGGTGATTGTGCGCTTTGCCGACACTTGTGCACCTGTGAGCACGCCGAATCTCGGTCTGGTCAAGCTACAACGGCCGGTTTAGGCTAATCGCTGGCTTTGGTGCTTCCTCAGATAAGTTCGCCCGTGGCAACGCTGCAACTGCCTCAACCAAGGAGATTGTCTATGAAACTGAAGCTCTGGTCCCGTGCCGGCGTCGCGACCGCATCGGCGGTTGTCGCTGTGGCGTTCATCCTCTCCGGTTGCGGCACTAAGGACAACGCTTCCAGTGGCGGATCAAGCTCCGTCCCGAATGTCGATGCCGCGGCCACCGTCAAACAGGCCGCCGACGTCATGCGCAAGGTCACCGGCATGCACGTCAGCCTTACGGTGCAGGGCGCCGTGCCCAACCTCGCAGTGACCAAGCTCGACGGCGACGTGTCCAGCACTCCACAAACCGTCGCCAACGGCACCGCCACACTGACCGTCGGCAAGAACCCCGTTGACTCGAAGTTTGTCTTCGTCGACGGGCACCTGTACTCCGACCTCGCCGAGGCCGGCAAGTTCACCGATTACGGCAATGGCGCCTCGATCTACGACGTATCCACCCTGCTCGACCCTGATCGCGGCCTGGCACACATACTCGCGAATCTGCAGAACCCGAAGTCAGTCAGCACCGAACAGGTGAACGGGATTGCGACCACCAAGATCACCGGGACCTCGTCAACCGACGACGTCGCCACACTGGCCGGATCCCGCCTCAGCCCGGAGAACGCACCGCCCACCCCGACCACAGTCTGGATCGCCTCGGACGGATCCAACCACCTGGTCAAGATCGAAATCGTCCCGGTCGAGAACGGGACGGTCACGCTGACGATGTCGGAGTGGGGCAAGCAGGTCACCGCAACCAAGCCCGTCTAACGCCACAGCACACACACCGTGAACCCCGAGCCTTTTTCAGCGTGGAAAGGAACCATCATGGGATTGACCACTTTTCAGTGGCGCTCTCCAAGGCGAGCTGCGGTCGCAGTGGCCAACGTCGCAGTGGTGACGGCGACGCTCATCGCACTGGCCCCAGCCGCCGAGGCCGACGGCTACGTCGGCGCGATCGCCTACTCTCCTTCCGGCAAGCTATTCGGCCGGACCAAGCAAGCCCCGTCGAAGGCCGCCGCCGAGAAAGCCGCGATGGGTGCATGTGCCAAGTCGGACTGCCAGGTTCTCGTCACGTTCACCGAGTGTGGGGCCGTTGCGGAGAACAGCCGTGGCGACCACGCGGGCGGGTACGGTTCGACGTTGGCTGCCGCAGAGCAGAACGCCATCCAAACGCTGGGTACCGCGGGATGGATCGGGACCTGGCTCTGCAACTAACGGCGCCGCGGTCAATTCCGGTCCGGCGGCCCGCCGGCGCCTTCCTCGGGATCACGTCGACCTAGACGGCGTTTCGGGCTGCCCAGCGGTCGGCTGCACCCGACGCGGGTGATTCGCCGAATCAGCCCTTCTACTCCGGAATGGTTGCCGCAGGGCACCTTTGACACGTCGGTACCGGAGGCTTGAATGGTAGATCCGATCGGCAAGATCGCTGGCGGGCCTGGGCCGTTGGAGGTGCGTAGTGGCGGCCGCACGTGGCGCCTCACGCCGAACCGGCATTGGTCGGTGGGGCGTTCCAGTGGCGTTGACATCCGGCTGGAGAATCCGCGGATCTCGCGGGTGCACGCGGTGTTGGAGCCCACGGCGGCGGGGTGGGTGCTGATCAACCGCAGCAGCAACGGGACCTTCGTCGACGGACGGCGCGAAGAGCGATTGACCGTCCATGAGAAGCCGGTGTCGGTGCTGTTGGGGTCGGCGACCTCGGGACAATTGTTCGAACTGCTCCCTAGGACCACGCCGGCCACGGAATCCCCGGCGCCGGAACCTATCCCGGAGCCTGCGCCAACCGTAGTCGTCCCGATTCCACCCATCCCGGGCCCGCCGGTCGAGCAGCCACCCGCGCTGGGTGCGGCGACCACCAGCATCTCCGCCCT
>JAVROG010000147.1:0-6815 GCA_032162865.1 Mycobacterium sp.
GCCCAACCCGATGGTCTGGCGCACCCCGAGCCGTTCGGCCAGCAGTCGCACCGCGGTGATGAACCGCTCCCACTTCAGGTCCGGCTCCATGCCGGCCAGCAGCAGAAACGGCGTGCCGACACTGTCGCGCAGCGCGTACAGGCTGAGATCGGGATCGTCGTACTTGGTGAAATGGTCGGTCTTGAACGTCATCAGGGGCCGCCGGGAGCGGTAGTCCAGCAGTTCGTCGATCGCGAACGATGCGACCAGTTCGGTGTCCAGGGCCGCCTTGAGGTGAGCGGAGGCCAGCCGAATCGCGTGACCGGCGTCGGAGAAGCCCTCCAGGGCGTGCACCAGCACTGGACCGCGGCCGTCAGACGTCGACAACACAGGCGCGGGGAACTCAAGCTCGTACATGCCGGGTTGGCCCGGCTGGTACTCCTGCGCCTCGTCGGGGTCGTGATGGTCGGACATGGGTGCTGCCTCCTCTCGGGGCCTTTTTACTGGGCCCCACTAGGGTGCCCCAACCAGTGTCTCTCAATCGACGGGCAGCCACTATCGAACAGCGGACCCTGCACCTCTGGCCCGATCAAAACAGAGGATTTGCTGGCAAGCGTATCAACGCATTCAGGCCGGTTTTTATTCGCTTGCTGCGACCGCGCGGTCAGGCATGATGGAAATCGATGCGCGCTGTACCGGTAATGCTGAGCCTGCTGATCGGCGCGGCGATGTTGCTCACATCTTGCTCCCGGCCGGCGCCGCACGTGGCACCGGACCCCCGCGTGGGTGCGATCTTCCGAGATGGCAGCGACCGGCACGGCTGTACTGGATCGGTGGTGCATTCCGCCGGCGGCGACCTCGTGTTGACGGCCGCGCATTGCCTGCTCGGCGACTCCACGGCGACCTTCGTCCCCGGTTTCGCCGGTGCGCTCGTACCTGCTGACACCTGGAAGGTTGGCGAGGTCTACTTCGACGCGCGTTGGATCAGCAGCCGGGACCCGCGTGCGGATTACGCGATCGCTCGGGTCAGCGGCACCGGAACGGTGGAGGGCCGGGCGGGCGCCGCCCTCTCACTGAGTAGCGCACCAGCTCCAGGCAGCCGGGTCACCGTCACGGGCTACGCGGCCGGTGTGGGTGGTCAGCCCATCAGCTGTCAGGGCAGCACCGGCGTTACCGGCAGCGGGTTTCCGTCCTTGCCGTGTGACGGCCTGGTCGGCGGAACCAGTGGTGCGCCCTGGATCAACGGATCGATGGTGGTCGGAGTGATCGGTGGCCTCCAAGGCGGGGGATGCACCGAAAACCTCTCGTACTCAGCGCCATTCGACGAACGCACCGCACAGTTGCTGGCCCGGGCCGAGGCCGGTGGCCCCGGTGACAACCCGCCGACGCGTTACGACGACGGCTGCTGATTCGGCGGGATCAGCGGCGGAACTGGTTGAGGGCGCGCATCTTGTTCGTCACGTCCAACGCGGCGACCTTGTACGCCTCGGAGAAGGTCGGGTAGTTGAACACGGCATCGACCAGGTAGTCCACGGTGCCCCCGCAACCCATCACGGCCTGCCCAATGTGCACCATCTCGGTGGCGCTGGTGCCGAACAGGTGCGCGCCGAGCAGCTTGCGGTCGGTGGTGGACACCAGCAGCTTGAGCATCCCGTAGGAGTCGCCGGCGATCTGGCCGCGGGCCAGTTCGCGATAACGGCACACGCCCACCTCGTAGGGGATCGAGTTTTTGGTCAGCTCCACCTCGGTGGCGCCCACGTAGGACACCTCGGGAATGGAATAGATCCCGATCGGCTGCAGTGCGGTCATGCCGTCGGACTCTTCGCCGAACGCGTGGTAGGCGGCCAGCCGGCCCTGGTCCATCGAGGTCGCCGCAAGCGCCGGGAAACCGATGACGTCGCCGACGGCGTAGATGTGGTCGACTTTGGTCTTGAACTTCTCGTCGACGAAAATCCGGCCGCGGTTGTCGGGCTCCAGGCCCGCCTGTGGCAGATCCAGGTTGCCGGTTTGGCCTTCGCGCCCCGCGGAGTACATGACCGTCTCGGCGGGTATCTGCTTTCCGCTGGCCAGAGTGGTGACGGTGCCGGACGCCCCGACATCTACGGCCGTCACCTCCTCACCGAACCGGAAGGTGACCGCCAGGTCGCGCAGGTGAAATTTCAGTGCCTCGACGATCTCCGGGTCACAGAAATCCAGCATGTTGTCGCGTTTCTCGACAACGGTCACCTTGGTGCCCAGCGCGGCGAACATCGAGGCGTACTCGATCCCGATGACTCCGGCGCCGACCACGACCATCGATGCCGGGAGCGACTTGAGGTCCAGGATGCCATCGGAGTCCAGTACCCGTCTCTCGTCGAACTCGACGCCGGACGGCCGCACCGGCTTGGTGCCGGTGGCGATGACGATGTAGTCGCCACTGACCGTCACCCGCTCGCCCTGGGCGTCCTCTTCGACCATGATCGTGTGCGGATCGACGAAGCGGCCATGGCCCAGGACCAGGTCCACCCGATTGCGCATCAATTGCGAGCGCACCACGTCGACCTGCTTGCCGATCACGTGCTGGGTTCGCGCCAGCAGGTCGGCCGGAGTGATCTTGTCCTTGACCCGGTAGCTCGCGCCGTAGAGTTCGCGCTGGCTCATGCCGGTGAGATAAACGACCGCCTCGCGCAGCGTTTTTGACGGAATTGTTCCGGTGTTCACGCAGACGCCACCGACCATTCGGCCGCGTTCGACGAGCGCCACGGACTTGCCCAGCTTGGCCGCGGCAATGGCGGCCTTCTGGCCGCCGGGCCCGGAGCCAATGACGACCAGGTCGTACTCGCGCATCGAAGTCATGACTAGACGATAGAGCCCACAGTCGTGACTTTCTCCACAAGCGGGCGCTGAATCACGTTGTGCGAGCACGAACTGACGGTGCCTGTCGTCAGCGTTGACCCCATGACGACGCATCGACCTGACTTTGAACTGAATCGCCCGGGCGCTTTGATCGCCGCGCTACCGGCCATCCTCGGCTTCGTGCCGGAGAAGTCGCTGGTCCTGGTCGCATTGGAGGACGGCGGGATGGGTTCGGTGATGCGCGCCGACCTGTCCGACGACCTCACCGACCGGGTTGACCAACTGGCAGAGGTTGCCGCCGCGGCGAACCCAGAGGCCGCGATCCTGGTGATCGTCGATGCCGAGGGCGCCCACTGCCCCGTCTGCAACGAGGAGTACCGGCAACTGAGCGACGCACTCACCGACGCATTGGCGCGGTACGGCATCGAGCGCTACGCAGCGCATGTGGTGGATCAGGTCGCTCTGGGCGGGCGTTGGCATTGCGTCGACGGTTGTGGTGCGGGAGGCGCGGTTGACGATCCGTCTGCGTCGCCGCTGGCAGCGGCGGCGGTCCTGGAGGGTCGGCGCCTCTATTCTCGTCGTGCCGATTTGCAGGCGGTGATCGCAGTCGACCCGGCACGCTGCGCAGCGTTGGAGCCCGTGGTGGAGCAGGCGGCGGCCGCGCGCGAGATCGCCTACCGCGCCGATCCCGCCGGGTGCGGCCGACGCGATGTCGAGAATGCCATCGGGGCTGCGGCCAGGGTGATCGACGGGCAACTGTTGACCGACGCTGAGCTGGCGCAGCTGGGCTGCGCACTGACCGACATTCAGGTGCGGGACACGCTGTACGCCCTCGCCGTGACCGAAAACGCCGACGCGGCCGAGTCATTGTGGGCGGTGCTGGCGCGCCTGCTTCCGCAGCCGTGGCGGGTGGAAGCGTTGGTATTGCATGCTTTCAGCGCTTACGTTCGCGGTGACGGACCCCTGGCCGGGGTATCGCTGGAGGCCGCACTGCGCTGCGACCAACACCACCGGATGGCCGGCATGCTGGATTCAGCGCTCCAATCGGGATTGCGGCCCAACGATATTCGCGAACTCGCTAGCACCGGATATCGGCTGGCCGAGCAACTCGGCGTGCGATTGCCGCCGCGACAGGTGTTCGGCAGGCGCGCAGGCTAGCCGCTGAGCGGGTCGGCGCGGGTCAGACCTTTTCTACCTTGACCGCGTGCGCCATCTCGTGTGGCAGAGTGACGTTTTCGTGGCCGGGGATGACGATGGTCACCCCGCCGCCCAGGCCGGTCTCCACGGTGACTCGGGCGTTGGGCACCACGCCGGCGTCTTTGAGCCGCGTGATCAGGTCGATGTCGCCTTGGACGTGCTCGGTGAGCTGGCGGACGACGACCGCCACCGGCGATCCGGACGGCAGCTCGGTCAACCGGACCAGGGTGGCATCCTCAGAGCCGAACTCCGGGCCCACCCCGAGGTCGAACAAACCCGGGATCGGGTTGCCGAACGGGGAGGTCGTCGGGTGGTTGAGCACCTTGACCAGCCTGCGTTCGACATCCTCGCTCATCACGTGCTCCCACCGGCATGCCTCGGCGTGCACCTCTTCCCACGGCAACCCGATGACATCAACCAGGAGGCGCTCGGCGAGGCGGTGCTTGCGCATCACGGCGATCGCCAGAGCTCGCCCTTTGTCGGTGAGTTCGAGATGGCGGTCGCCTGCCACGCGGAGCAATCCGTCGCGCTCCATCCGCGAGACGGTCTGGCTGACGGTAGGACCGCTCTGCTCCAGGCGTTCGGCAATCCGGGCACGCAGCGGTGTCACGCCCTCTTCTTCGAGGTCGTAGATCGTCCGCAAGTACATCTCGGTGGTATCAACCAAGTCGTTCATTCAGCATCCTCCGTTGCCGCCGAGTGTACTTCGCCAGCGCGCGCGTGGTCGTCCATAACGCCCCACTGCAGCAGTATGCCCGCCACGCTTCCGCGGCGGGCACACCGTCTCCTATCAAGCTTGCCAAACTAGCGCGTTCGCACCTCAGCTGGCGTAGGACCGCAGTCGGTCGGCCCGCTCGCCGTGCCGCAGTTTGCACATCACGTCGCGCTCGATCTGGCGGACCCGCTCACGGGACAGCCCGAACAACTTGCCGATCTGGTCCAGGGTGCGCGGTTGGCCGTCGTCCAGGCCGAAGCGCAGCCGGATCACCTGGTGCTCACGTTCGTCGAGGGTGGCCAGCACACTGCGGATGTCGGTGTGCAGCAGCTCGGCAATGACGGCGTTCTCAGCGGACATCGCCTCGGCGTCCTCGATGAAGTCGCCCAACGGGGCTTCCTCTTCGGAACCGACCGGCATGTCCAGGCTCACCGGGTCGCGGCTGTGCTCGAGCAGATCGTTGATCTTCTCGACCGGGATGCCGGATTCTTCGGCGAGTTCGTCGTCGCTTGCTTCCCGCCCCAGGTTCTGGTGCATCTCCCGCTTGATCCGGGCGAGCTTGTTGACCTGCTCGACGAGGTGGACGGGCAGGCGGATGGTGCGGCTCTGGTCGGCCATGCCGCGGGTGATGGCTTGACGAATCCACCAGGTTGCGTACGTGGAGAACTTGAATCCCTTTGCGTAATCGAACTTTTCCATCGCCCGGATCAGACCGAGGTTGCCCTCTTGGATCAGATCGAGCAACGGCATGCCCCGGCCGGTGTAACGCTTGGCCAGCGACACCACCAAACGCAGGTTCGCTTCGAGCAGGTGCCGACGGGCCGCTTCCCCATCGCGGACCACAAGCGCCAAATCGCGTTTTCGGTTCTCGCCGAGGCGCTTCCGGGTTGCCAGCAGATGCTCGGCGTACAGCCCAGCCTCGATGCGCTTGGCCAGCTCGACTTCATCGGCGGCGTTGAGCAACGCCGTCTTGCCGATGCCGTTCAGATATACGCGCACCAAGTCTGCAGCTGGGCTTTGAGCATCCAAATCGCCGTCAAACCGGCTTGTGGTGGCATTCGCCATTACGCCCTCCCGATTGGCTTGTCTTGTCATGTGGTTTAACGAGAAGCCCGCAGCAAGAGTTCCCAACGAGTCGCCATCTCACACCCCGTGACGTGCAGAAATACGGCTGTGACCTGAGAATGTCCTGAGAAGTGGCGCGACTGGACGGTTAAGCGGAACCGTCGGGGTCGATGTACTGCGAATCCGGCTGCGGTGCGGGTTGTCGACGCGGCTCGAGAGCCGGCCGTTCGGCCGTCGGGAACAACGGCGTGCGCTGTCGCGCGTTGTCGAAGCGGCGAGGTTCGTGGGAGTCGCGCGGTGGTCGGTCGTTGGCAATCAGAACGGCCATCCACGGCAACGGTATTGAGGCAGCCACGATCAGCAGCGAGATGAGGCCGTTGTGCCAGGCGCCGTAGGCGAGTGCGGCCAGCAGCAGCGCCGGGATCCGGAACGACATGATGGTCAGGTATTTACGCACCCGCTTCCGATGCTGCACCTCGTAGGAAGTTGCAGCAGCGGTGATCAATACCGGGCGGCCATCGTCGTCGAATTTGTCGTCGAACCCCACCTCGGAGCCGCGCTTCATACTCCCACTGTTGCACACAAAAAAGGATTCCGGCTCCGCGGTGTCAGTTGGCAGGTCAGGAGGCACAATGTGAGGCATGGACACCCAGACGATCGAACGCACCGATGCCGAAGAACGCGTCGATGACGGGACTGGTAGCGACACACCCAAGTTCTTCCACTACGTCAAGAAGGACAAGATCGCCGAGAGCGCGGTCATGGGTAGTCACGTTGTGGCGTTGTGCGGAGAGGTATTTCCCGTCACCCGAGCCGCCAAGCCGGGTTCGCCGGTATGCCCCGACTGCAAGCAGATTTACGAGCAGCTCAAGAAGGGCTGATCACCTTTTCGGTTCGACGGCAGCGGTATCCGGGGCGGCTTCTGGCCCTGGGGGTGCTGGATCACTCGCACCGCCAAGCCCGGCCGCGCGACGGGTCAGCCAGGTACGTAACCGGTGTGCGTGCGTCGCTGGCGCCGGCCACT
>JAVROG010000148.1:0-24060 GCA_032162865.1 Mycobacterium sp.
CGCGCCCGGGTTGGATCGCGTCGACGTCGTGCAGCCGGTGCTGTTCGCGGTGATGGTGTCGCTAGCCGAATTGTGGAAATCGGTCGGGGTGCGTCCCGACGCCGTCATCGGTCATTCGCAAGGCGAAATCGCCGCCGCCTACGTTGCCGGTGCGCTGTCCCTGCGCGACGCCGCCAAGGTGGTCACGCTGCGCAGCAAGTTGCTCGCCGGGCTGTCCGGACCGGGCGGAATGGTGTCGATCGCGTGTGGTCTGGAGCAGGCGCGGGAATTGTTGGCGCCGTTGGCTGATCGAGTCGACATCGCGGCGGTCAACGGCCGGTCGGCGGTCGTGATCTCCGGTGAAGTCGCCGCGCTCGAGGAGCTGATCCGGCTCTGCACCGATCGCGAGCTGCGTGTTCGACGGATCGACGTCGACTATGCGTCGCACTCGGGCGAGGTCGAGGCGATTCGCGGTGAGCTCATCAAGGTTCTCGCCGGGATCGAGCCGGTGTCGACGCGTACCACCTTCTTCTCCACCGTTACTGGAAACCGGTTGGATACAGCTGGTTTGGACGCCGAGTACTGGTACCGCAACGTTCGCCAGACCGTACAACTCGACCAAGCGGTCCGCAGCGCCTGCGAGCACGGGTACCGCGTCTTCATCGAATCCAGTCCGCATCCGGCGCTGATTGCCGGCATCGAAGACACCGCCACCGACTGCCTCGCCGGCAGCACCGCCGATGTCGAAGCCATCGTGGTTCCCACCCTGGGTCGCGAGGACGGCGGACTGCAGCGGTTCCTGTCCTCGGCCGCCGCCGCCTATGTTGCCGGCGTGACCGTGGATTGGCGCGGTCTGCTCGATGGGGCAGGCTTCGTCGAGCTGCCGACGTATGCCTTTGAGAAGCGGCGGTTTTGGCTGTCGGGTGAGTCCCTGGGCGCCGACGCCGCCGGTCTGGGGCTCGTCGCCAGCGAGCACCCACTGGTGCGTGCGGTGGTGGAGCTACCCTCCTCCGGTGGCGTCATCCTGACTGGTCGGTTATCGCCCAGCACGCAAGGTTGGTTGTCCGATCACGCCGTCTCCGGGATGGTGGTGTTCCCCGGCACGGGATTTGTCGAGTTGGCCATCCGTGCCGGCGACGAGGTCGGCTGTTCGGTGGTCGACGAGCTGACGCTGCGGTCGCCCTTGATGATTCCGGCGTCGGGATCGGTTGCCGTGCAAGTGGTCGTGGGCGCCGCCGCTGACGGTTCCGAGGAGGCCGGACACCGCGGCGTCTCGATCTACTCGCACACCGACGTCGACGGCGGCTCGGTATGGGTTTGTCACGCCGAGGGGACGTTGAGCGCCGGCACCGTAGCGCCCAGCGCCGACATGTCGATCTGGCCCCCCGCGGGCGCGGTCGCAATCGATCTGGCCGGCGGCTACGAGGGGCTCGCAGAGCACGGCTACGGTTACGGCCCCGCATTTCGCGGACTTACCGCGCTGTGGTCGCGCGGTGAAGAATTGTTCGCCGAGGTGAGCCTGCCGGAGGCGGCCGGTGGTACCGCCGGATTCGGGATGCATCCCGCACTGCTGGACGCCGCTCTGCACGCGGCGGTGCTGGCCAACCAGGACGCGGATATCGTGCTGCCGTTCCTTTGGCAGGGTGTGTCATTGCACGCCGCGGGCGCATCGGCGGTGCGGGCGCGGATCGCGCCGGTTCCGACCAATCCCGGCGCCAGTCCCGCCTCGAAAGCCGTTTCCATCGAACTGGCCGACGGGCTGGGATTGCCGGTGTTGTCGGTCGCAGCGATGGTGGCCCGGCCAGTGAGCGAACAGCGGCTGCGGGCCGCGGTTTCGGGCTCAGGCCCCGATCGGCTGTTCGAGCTGGCCTGGTCTCCGGCAACGTCGGGCAGCGAAGCCACGCCCGTTTATGAGATCTTCGAATCCACTGCCGCTGAAGAAGATCCGGTCACGGCGACCTATGAACGCACCCACCAAGCGCTGGCCGCCGTCCAATCATGGCTCACCGACCACGAATCGGGAGTGCTCGTGGTCGCGACCCGGGGCGCCATGGCGATGCCGGGAGATGACGTCACCGATTTGGCCGGCGCCGCGGTCTGGGGATTGTTGCGCTCGGCGCAGACCGAAAACCCGGGCCGACTGGTGCTCGTCGATTCCGATGCGCCCCTTGACGGCCCGGCGGTTGCGACGGCGTTGGCGGTCGGCGAGCCGCAGGTGTTACTCCGCGGCGGGCAGGCCTACACCGCACGGGTGCGCGGTAGCCGTGCCGTCGACGGCATCCTGGAGCCCCCCGGCAACGGGCCGTGGCGACTGGGGCTGAGCAGCGCGGGCACCTTTGAGAACCTGCGCCTCGAGCCGGTGCCCAACGCCGATGCACCGTTGGAGCCTGGCCATGTCCGCGTCGCCCTGCGCGCCATCGCGGCCAACTTCCGCGACATCATGATCACGCTGGGCATGTTCACCCACGAAGCGCTGCTCGGCGGTGAAGGCGCCGGCGTGGTGGTCGAAATTGGCCCGGGTGTTACCGAATTCGCAGTCGGTGACTCCGTTTACGGATTCTTTCCGGATGGCAGCGGAACGGTGGTGCCCGGCGACATCCGGTTGCTGCTGCCGATGCCGTCCAACTGGACATACGCCGAAGCCGCGGCCATATCGGCAGTTTTCACCACCGCATGGTTCGCGTTCGTTCACCTGGCGGATGCCAAGCCCGGGCAACGGGTGTTGGTACATGCCGCCGCGGGCGGCGTTGGGATGGCGGCCACTCAGCTGGCCCGGCACCTGGGCTTGGAGGTGTTCGCCACGGCCAGCAAGGGCAAGTGGGACACCCTGCGGGCCATGGGGTTTGACGAGGACCATATTTCCGACTCGCGCAGTCTGGAATTCGAGGAGAAATTCCGTACCGTCACCGGCAGGAACGGGAAGTCCGCCGGGATGGATATAGTACTGGACTCGCTGGCCGGCGAATTCGTCGATGCCTCACTGCGTTTGGTTGCCTCCGGCGGGGTCTTCCTGGAGATGGGCAAGATGGACATCCGCGACCCCGGCGCGATCGCCCAGGAATACCCGGGTGTGCGGTACCGGGCCTTCGACCTTTTCGAGCCCGGCCGGCCGCGCATGCACCAGTACATGCTCGACCTCGCCGAACTCTTCGACGCCGGTGTGTTGCGTCCGCTCCCCGTGACGACGTTTGACGTGCGGCGGGCCCCGGCGGCATTGCGCTACCTCAGCCAGGCGCGCCACATCGGCAAGGTCGTCCTGACGCTGCCGGACGCATGGGCGCATGGCACGGTCCTGATCACCGGCGGTACCGGTATGGCGGGTTCGGCGTTGGCGCGACACGTGGTGACTCAGCACGGGGTGCGTCATCTGGTTCTGCTCAGCCGGCGCGGTCCGGATGCGCCGGGCGCCGTGGAGTTGACTGCCGAACTCGAGGCCGCGGGTGCGCAGGTGCAGGTGGTGGGGTGTGACGCCTCCGATCGGCCGGCGCTGGCAAAGGTTGTCGCCGACATTCCGGTGCAGCGGCCGCTGTCGGCGGTCATTCATGCCACCGGGGTGCTCGACGATGCGGTCGTGACGTCTCTGACACCCGAGCGGGTCGATGCGGTGTTGCGGGCCAAGGTCGACGCGGCCTGGAATCTGCACGAGTTGACGCGTGATTCGAATGTGTCTGCCTTCGTGATGTTTTCGTCGATGGCCGGGCTGGTCGGCTCGTCGGGGCAGGCCAATTATTCGGCAGCCAACTGCTTCCTGGACGGATTGGCCGCGCATCGGCGGGCCCATGGCTTGCCGGCGATGTCGTTGGGCTGGGGCTTGTGGGAGACGGCCAGTGCCATGACCGGCGGGCTGGATTCCGCCGGCCTGGCCCGACTGGGCCGCGAAGGGGTGCTGGCGTTGTCCTCGCAGGAGGCGCTGGACCTGTTCGACACCGCGCTGATCGTCGACGAGCCCTTCCTGGCGCCGGCCCGCATCGACCTGTCCGCGTTGCGGGCCCACGCGGTGGCGGTGCCGCCGATGTTCCGTGATCTGGTCAACGCGCCCACCCGGCGCCAGGTCGACGATTCACTGGCCGCAGCGAAGTCGAAATCGGCGCTCGCGCATCGGTTGCACGGACTGCCTGAAACCGAACAGCGCGCCGTCCTGTTGGACCTGGTGCGTTCCCACATCGCCACCGTCCTGGGAAACATCGCGCCCGAGGCTATCGACGCCGATAAGGCCTTCCAGGAGTTGGGCTTTGACTCGCTGACCGCGGTCGAAATGCGTAACCGGCTCAAATCGGCGACCGGACTCTCGCTTTCGCCCACGCTCATCTTCGACTATCCGACGCCCAACGGCCTGGCCGAGTACATGCGCACCGAACTCGCCGGGCTGCCGCAGGAAATCAAGCACGCCCCCGCTGTGCGCGCCACGGGCGATGACACGATCGCGATCGTCGGGATGTCGTGCCGCTACCCCGGCGGGGTTGATTCGCCCGAAGCCCTGTGGGACATGCTCATCGAGGGCCGCGACGTGCTGTCGGACTTCCCGGCCGATCGCGGCTGGGACCTGGCCGGGCTGTACAACCGGGATCCCGACGTCGTCGGTACCTGCTACACCCGCACCGGCGGCTTCGTGGACGGCGTCGCCGACTTCGACCCCGCTTTCTTCGGGATCGCTCCCAGCGAAGCGCTGGCGATGGACCCCCAGCAACGCCTGTATCTCGAATTATCCTGGGAGGCGTTGGAAAGAGCCGGGATTGAGCCGGGCAGCCTGCGGGGCAGTGCGACCGGCGTATTCGCCGGGGTGTACACGCAGGGCTACGGCATCGGCGCCGCGCAGACGGCAGAGGGTTTCCGGTTGACCGGACAGTCTTCGAGTGTCGCCTCGGGCCGGGTGGCCTACGTGCTGGGTCTGGAAGGCCCCGCGGTATCGGTGGATACGGCGTGCTCGTCATCATTGGTGGCGTTGCACATGGCCGTGCAATCGCTGCGGTCGGGGGAGAGCGACCTCGCCCTGGCCGGCGGTGTCACCGTCAATGCCACCCCCGATATCTTCGTCGAGTTCAGTCGCATGCGCGGGCTGTCACCCGACGGGCGCTGCAAGGCCTTCGCCGGGGCGGCCGACGGCACCGGGTTCGCCGAGGGCGGCGGAATGCTGGTGCTGGAGCGGCTTTCGGATGCGCAGCGGCTGGGGCATCCGGTGTTGGCGGTGGTGAGCGGTTCGGCGATCAACCAGGACGGCGCCTCGAATGGGTTGACCGCGCCGAACGGCCCCTCGCAGCAACGGGTGGTGCGCGCGGCGCTGGCGAATGCGGGATTGTCGGCGGCGGACGTGGATGTGGTCGAGGGCCACGGCACCGGAACCACCTTGGGTGATCCCATTGAGGCACAGGCGTTATTGGCCACCTACGGACAGGGACGCGCCCAGCCGCTGTGGTTGGGGTCGATCAAGTCGAACATGGGTCACACCCAGGCTGCCGCCGGCGTCGCGGGTGTGATCAAGGTGGTGCAGGCGATGCGCCACGAGGTGCTGCCGGCCACCCTGCATGTCGACGCACCGAGTCCGCACGTGGACTGGTCCACCGGGTCGGTCTCGCTGTTGACCGAAGCGCAGCCGTGGAAGGCCTCGTCGGCGCACACCCGGCGGGCAGGGGTGTCGTCGTTCGGAATAAGTGGCACCAACGCGCACGTGATCATCGAATCGGCGCCGGCGGCCGAGTCGACCGGGCCCGGGCCGGACTCCAAGCCCGCTTCTGGGCCCGCATTCAAGCCGGCAACAGTGCCGTGGGTGATCTCGGCCAAGACGGCAGCGGCCCTGCAGGCGCAGGCGGCACGGTTGGCCGAATTCTTCAGCGGCAACAATGAACTCGACATTGTCGATATCGGCTCGGCACTGGCCGGTCGTTCGTCCTTCGAGCATCGCGCTGTAGTCGTCGCCGGTGACCGGGACCTCTTTCTGGGCGGTCTGGCGGAGTTGGCATCCGGCGCGGACGGGGGTGAGGTTATCCGCGGTGTCGCCCAGCCTTCCGGCAAGACCGTCTTCGTCTTCCCCGGCCAGGGCGCCCAGCTGCTGGGCATGGGAATGGGGTTACACGCCACCTATCCGGTGTTCGCCGAGGCGTTCAACACCGTTGTCGCCGAATTGGACCGTCACCTGCTGCGTCCACTCCGCGAGGTGATGTGGGGGCACGACGAAAACCTGTTGAACACCACGGAATTCGCCCAGCCGGCGTTGTTCGCCGTCGAGGTCGCGTTGTTCCGGCTGCTGGAGTCCTGGGACGTACGACCGGACTTCGTGATGGGGCATTCCGTCGGTGAACTGTCCGCGGCGCATGTCGCCGGCGTGCTGTCGCTGGAGAATGCCGCGGTTCTGGTCGCTGCCCGCGGCCGTTTCATGCAACGGCTGGCGGCGGGCGGCGCGATGATCGCGGTGCAGGCCACCGAGGAAGAACTTCAACCGCTGCTGGGACCCGAAGTCAGCATCGCCGCAGTCAACGGCCCAGCGTCAGTGGTGATCTCAGGCGCCGACGACGCCGTGCTCGCCGTGGCCGACAACCTGCGTGCCGACGGCCGGCGGGTACACCAACTCGCCGTATCGCACGCATTCCACTCGGCGCTGATGGACCCGATGATCGACGAGTTCGGCGCGGTTGCGGCCGGACTGCCGATCGGGCCGCCCACCATTCCGGTCATTTCGAACCTGACCGGGAAACCCGCCGGCGACGATTTCGGTTCCGCGGCCTACTGGAAGCGTCATGTCCGGGAGGCCGTGCGGTTCGCCGACAGCATCCGGTTCGCCCAATCCGCTGGCGCCACCCGCTTTTTCGAAGTCGGCCCCAGCGGCGGTCTGACGGCCTCGATCGAGGAAACGCTGCCCGATGCCCCCGTCACCACCATCTCGGCGCTGCGCAAGGACCGGCCCGAGCCGATCACGCTGACCAGCGCGCTGGCGCACGCCTTCGTCTCGGGTGCGCACGTGCACTGGCGGGCGATGCTGGGACGGGCGAACTTCATCGAGCTGCCGACGTATGCCTTTGAGCGACGCAGATTCTGGCTGTCCAACGACGGTGCCGCCGTCGACGCGGCCGGTCTGGGTTTGGCAGCCAGCGAACACGCACTGCTGGGGGCTGTCGTCGACCTGCCGTCCTCGGGTGGTGTGGTGTTGACCGGTCGCTTGTCCGCGGCGACGCACGGCTGGCTGAGAGACCACGCCGTGGGTGGCGTGGTGATCTTCCCGGGCGCAGGTTTTGTGGAGCTGGCCATCCGCGCCGGCGATGAGGTCGGCTGCTCGGTGGTCGACGAACTCACGTTGGCGGCGCCGCTGATCTTGCCGGAAACCGGGTCGGTTGCCGTGCAAGTAGTCGTCGATGCCGCCGACGAGTCCGGTTCCCGTGGCGTGTCGGTGTTTTCCCGAGTGGTGAGCGCCGGAGCCGGGTCGGGATGGCAGCTGCACGCTGAGGGGTCGGTGAGTTCGGCAGCCGTGCAGCCCGGTGCGGATCTATCGGAATGGCCACCGGTCGGCGCGACTCCGGTGGAGGTGGCCGGCAGCTATGAGCGCTTGGCGGAACGCGGGTACGGATACGGCCCGGCCTTCCAGGGACTGACTGCGATGTGGCGCCGCGGCGACGTCCTGTTTGCCGAGGTGGCACTGCCGGCGACGGCGGGGTTGTCACCGGCCGGCTTCGGTGTGCACCCGGTGGTGCTGGATGCTGCGTTGCACGCAATCATCGTGGGCGCCCGGGGTGACCTGGACCGCGCCGACGGGGTGCTGGTGCCGTTCGCGTGGCAGGGCGTCTCGTTGCATGCCGCCGGGGCTTCGGCGGTTCGGGCCCGCATCACACCGACCGGGCCGTCGTCAGTGTCGGTGGAGTTGACGGACGCGCTGGGGATGCCGGTGTTGTCGGTCGCATCGATGGTGGCGCGGCCGGTGACCGAGCAGCAACTGAAGGCTGCGCTGTCCGGTTCGAGTGGCGACCGGCTCTTCGACGTGATCTGGTCGCCGTCGTCGCCGGCGCTGACCGGAGGCACCCCGCCCTACCAGGTGTTCGAGTCGGAACCTGTTGCCGGAGATGTCTTGGCCGGTGTGTACACGGCGACGCATCGGGCACTGCGCGCCATCCAGTCATGGCTGGTCGAGCACGACTCCGGGGTGCTGGTGGTGGCGACGCAGGGCGCGGTGGCGGCGCCCGGTGAGGATGTCACCAATCTGGGCGGTGCGGCGGTGTGGGGCCTGGTGCGTTCGGCACAGACCGAGCATCCCGGCCGGATCGTCCTGGTGGACACGGATGTGCCGATCGCCGACGAGGAGGCCGCAGCGGTTCTGGCGGTCGGTGAGCCACAGGTGTTGTTGCGCAACGGCACAACGCACATCGCGCGAGTGCACGGCAGCCGCGCGGTGCGCGGGCTGTTGATGCCCCCGGGCGACCTTCCGTGGCGATTGAGCATGAGCAGTGCGGGCACCTTCGAAAACCTACGCATGGAGCCGATTCCCGACGCGGACGCGTTGTTGCCGCCCGGCCACGTCCGCGTCGCGACCAGCGCAATGGCCGCCAACTTCCGCGACGTCATGATCGCGCTCGGGCTCTATCCCGACGAAAATGCCGCCATGGGTGTCGAGGCTTCGGGTGCGGTAGTGGAAACAGGCTCCGGCGCAAGTCGTTTCGCGGTGGGTGATCGAGTTACCGGCCTGTTCCCGGAAGGCACCGGCGGCATCGCGACCACCGACGAGCGGTTGCTGATCAAGATTCCGGCGGGTTGGTCTGACACCGATGCCGCCACGGCCCCGGTCGTTTTCGCTACTGCGTACTACGCGCTGACGGTCCTGGCGGATGTCCAGCCCGGTCAGCGGCTCCTGGTGCACGCGGCCACCGGCGGAGTGGGGATGGCCGCCGTGCAGCTGGCCCGACATTTAGGTCTGGAGGTGTTCGCTACTGCCAGCAAGGGAAAGTGGGAAACCCTGCGGGCCATGGGCTTTGACGACGACCACATCGCCGACTCGCGCAGCCTGGAGTTCGAGGACAAGTTCCGTGCCGTCACCGGCATGACAGGTGTGGCCGGAATGGACGTCGTCCTGGACTCGCTGGCCGGCGATTTCGTCGACGCCTCACTGCGACTGGTCGCTCCGGGCGGGGTGTTCCTGGAGATGGGCAAGACCGACATCCGCGATGCGGTGGCCGTCGCCGAAAACCATGCGGGCGTGCGCTACCGCGCCTTCGACTTGTTCGAAGCCGGACCCGACCACATCCAGCGGATGCTCGCCGACTTGACGGAGCTCTTCGACGCCGAGGTACTGCGACCGTTGCCTGTCACGACGTTTGACGTGCGACGGGCCGCGGCAGCGCTGCGCTACCTGAGCCAGGCGCGTCACGTCGGCAAGGTCGTCATGACGGTGCCGTTTGCGTCCAACGTCGGTGCGCTGGGCGGTGGCACCGTCCTGATCACCGGAGGCACCGGCATGGCGGGTTCGGCCCTGGCCCGGCACGTGGTGACCCGGCACCGGGTGCGCCACCTGCTTCTGGTGAGTCGTCGTGGCCCGGATGCGCCGGGCGCACATGAGTTGGCCGCGGAGTTGACCGAGGCCGGCGCACAGGTACGGATGGTGGCCTGTGATGCCGCCGATCGGGAGGCATTGGCCGAAGTGATCGCCGGCATCCCGGTGCAGCATCCGTTGACGGCGGTGTTCCACGCGGCGGGAACGCTGGATGATGCGGTGGTGACATCGTTGACCCCGGAGCGGGTTGATGCGGCGATGCGTGCCAAGGTGGATGCGGCCTGGAACCTGCACGAGTTGACCCGAGAACTGAAAGTGTCGGCGTTCGTGATGTTTTCGTCGATCGCCGGGTTGGCAGGTGCCTCCGGTCAGGCCAACTATGCCGCAGGCAACTCGTTCCTGGACGCGCTGGCCGCGCATCGGAAGGCACACGGTCTGCCGGCCATCTCACTCGGCTGGGGACTGTGGGATCAGGCCAGCAACATGACCGGCGGCCTGGGGGAGGCCGACCTCGCGCGGTTCGCCCGCGACGGGATCGTCGCAATGTCCTCGCAGGAAGCGCTGGAACTGCTCGACACCGCGATGATTGTCGACGACTCGTTCCTGCTGCCCGCCCACATCGACGTGGTCGCGCTGCGCGCCAAATTCGACGCCGGCACGTTGCCACCGATGTTCGTGGACCTGATCAACGCACCAGCCCGACGCCAGGTGGACGACTCGCTTGCCGCCGCGAAATCGAAATCGGCACTGCTGCAACGGCTGGATGGCCTGCCCGAGGACGAGCAGCATGCCGTCCTGTTGGATCTGGTCCGCTCCCACATCGCCACGGTGCTGGGCAACACCACGCCCGAGGCCATCGACCCCGACCGGGCGTTCCAGGAGTTGGGCTTCGACTCTCTGACGGCGGTCGAGATGCGTAACCGGCTCAAAGCCGCAACCGGACTGCCGCTTTCACCGACGCTCATCTTCGACTACCCGAACTCGGCGGCGCTGGCCGGTTACTTCCACCAGGAGCTCATGGGCACCGAGCGCCAGAACACGCAGCCTGCGGCGCCCGGTGAAGAGGAGCTACGCCGCGTCGTGGCATCCATCCCGGTGAAGCGGCTACGGCAGGCGGGCGTGCTGGATCTGTTGCTGGGATTGGCCAATGACAACGACAATGACCTGCCTGGAGCCCAGGCGGCGGCTCACGCCGAGTCGACGGAGAAAGACATCGCGGACATGGACCTCGACGACCTGGTCAACGCGGCGTTCATGAACGACGACGAGTGAGCAGACGCAGTGAGCATGCAGTGAGAATCGCGGTCACCGGGGCCAGCGGCGTCCTCGGCCGCGGTCTCGTCGCCCGATTGCTCAGCCAGGGCCATGAAGTCGCCGGGATCGCCCGTCGTAAACCCGAAAGCTGGCCCAGCTCAGGTGACTTCGTTGCCGCCGACATCCGAGATGCGGACGCGGTGCGGCGTGCGGTCACCGGCGCGGACGTCGTCGTGCACTGTGCATGGGCGCCGCGCGACGACGGCCAGGTCAACATCACCGGGACCGCGAACCTACTCGCGGCAATGGCCGAAACGGGCAGCAAGCGGATCGTTTTCGCATCGTCGGCGCATGTCTACGGCGCTGCGACCGGCTTGGCGACCGAGCATGACCCGCTGAACCCAGCGACACCTGACGGGCGGCAGCGAGCGCGTGTCGAGGAGATGCTGGCGCAGTCCGGCGTGCAGTGGGTGGCGATCCGCTGTCCGCTCATCGTGGGTCGCGATGTCAACAATGGGTTGCGCGGGCTCATGGCCCTACCGGTGCTTCCCGCCGAGTCTGCCGATCGCCCTGTGCAAGTCGTCCACACAGACGATGCCATCCGACTGTTCGCCCGTGCCGTTCTGGAAGCTGAAATCGTCAGCGGTCCAGTCAACCTCGCTGCGGCAGGCGCGCCGACGTTTCGCCAGATCGCCGCCGCTCTGGGGCGTCCCGTCGTCCCGATCGGTCCCCGAATCGCCGCGCTGGGTCAGCGCGTGCCCGCTCTCGCCGAGCTGCAACGTGCGCAGAGTGCTCGACTCATGGACACCACCCGGCTACGCGAGGATTGGGGATTTGCGCCTACCTGGACCGCCGAGGAATGTGTCGAAGATTTCGCGCTGGCGGTGCGCGGTCGGGTTTCGGTCGGCAGACGCGTCCTGTCGCTGCCGTGGCGGCTGGCCAACATCCAAGATCTGCCTGCGGTCGACGCACCGGCAGACGACGGGGTAGTGCCGAGATTAGCTGGGCCGCAAGGGGATAACGGAGAATTCGATACCCCGATCGACCCGCGGTTTCCCACCTTTTTGGCTACCAACCTCTCCGAGGCGCTGCCCGGCCCGTTCTCGCCATCGTCGGCGTCGGTGACCGTGCGGGGCCTGCGCGCCGGCGGCGTCGGCATCGCCGAGAGGCTGCGGCCCGGCGGGGTGGTTCAGAAGGAAATCGCCATGCGGACCGTCGCGGTGTTCGCGCACCGGCTATACGGCGCGATCACGTCGGCGCATTTCATGGCCGAAACCGTGCCGTTCGCCAAGCCCGCGACGATCGTCAGCAACAGCGGATTCTTCGGGCCCAGCATGGCGTCGCTGCCGATCTTCGGTGACGAACGGCCACCGTCGGACACCAGCGTGGTGCGTAGGAAACTGCGCACCATCCGCAACATCGGCGTGTTCGGCGTCAACCTGGTGGGGTTGAGCGCGGGTTCACCCTATGACACGCGCGACTACCTGACCGATATCGCTCGCCTCGAACAGCTCGTCGGCGACGACGTCACCCGACACGATGATCGCCGGTTGCTGAGCCTGATCCTGCTGGCGCGTGACCACGTCGTACACGGCTGGTGGCTGGCCTCCGGATCGTTCATGCTGTGCGCCGCATTCAACGTGCTGCTGCGCGGCCTGTGTGGGCGGGAAACCGCGCCGTCGGCCGGTCCGCAATTGGTCAGTGCGCGATCGGTGGAGGCGGTGCAGCGGTTGGTGCTCGCCGCGCGACGCGATCCGACCGTGGTCCGTGTGCTCGCCGAACCCGGCGAGCGTCTGGACAAGCTGGCCGTCGAGGCGCCTGATTTTCATTCCGCGGTGTTCGCCGAACTGGCGTTGATGGGCCACCGTGGTCCGGCTGAGGTCGAGATGCTGTCGACCAGCTACGCCGATGATCCCGAGTTGCTCGTCCGAATGGTGACCAAAGCGTTGAGCGCGCCACCGCCACCCCAACCGTCGCACGCTGCGATTCCGTTGCGGGCCAAGCCCGTTGCGCTGCTGGCCGCCCGGCAACTGCGCGATCGCGAAGTCCGGCGCGACAGAATGGTGCGCGCCATCTGGGTGCTGCGCGGACTGCTGCGCGAGTACGGCCGCCGGCTCACCGAATCGGGTGTTTTCCAATCCGCCGACGACGTGTTCTACCTGTTGGTCGACGAACTCGACGCGTTGCCCCCCAACGTGTCCGAGCTGGTGGCCGGGCGCCGCGCCGAGCAACGCAGGCTCGTCAGCCTGGTTCCCCCGACCGTGTTCAGCGGGACCTGGCAGCCGATGACGGCGTCGGCGCCGGTCCTCACCGGGGGGGACACCCTGCGCGGCGTGGGCGTCTGCGGTGGCCGGGTGCGCGGCCGGGTGCGAATCGTGCGACCCGAGACCATCGATGACCTACTGCCCGGCGAGATCCTGGTCGCCGAGGTCACCGACGTCGGATACACCGCGGCCTTCTGCTACGCGGCCGCGGTGGTCACCGAACTCGGCGGACCGATGTCACATGCGGCCGTGGTGGCCCGCGAGTTCGGATTCCCTTGTGTGGTCGACGTTCAAGGCGCCACCCAGTCGCTACCGCCGGGAGCCCTCATCGAGGTCGACGGCAGCACGGGAGAGATCCGGTTGCTCGAGCCCGCGAAATCCCCGATGTAGCACCCCGGTAGGGATACCCTTTGCTGCACGTCCGGATGCCCGGGGAGGTGCGCGATCTCGTTCGTAGTTGCGACGCCGGAGCTGGTAGCTGCTGCTGCGGCGGCCGGTCATCGGGTCCTGATCGGCGACGGTGGCGATGGCGGCGCCGGTGGCCTCGGAGGGCAGGGCACGACCGTTGGCATCGGCGGGACCGGTGGCAATGGTGGTGTGGGCGGGCTGCTGTTCGGCGTCGACGGCACCATCGGTGCCTCCGTCTAACCGCTCGAAGCTAGAGCGACCAGCCGCTTGGCTCGGGAGCAAAATAGAAAACCGGCGCCGGCGGTAGCGGTTGTCGCTCATCATTGGATATCGCGTCGATGATGAGGGCAACGTAGCGCCGCCACCCATCACTGGTCGAATCCATAGTCGAGAGCACGCTGTACAGCATCGCGACGAGGCGCGGCAGATCGTCGGGAACGAGGTCGGCGCGGATGCGGCCCGCCTGCTGGCCGCGTCGGATCAGCTCGCCGAGTGCTTCATTCAGCGTGTCAGAGACGTCCGGAGTCAGCGACCCGGCACGGCGCGCGGCGATCAACAGGTTCTGATCGCGGGCGCCGAGCGTGATCGCCGCCTCGATCAACTGAGTGAGGCCGCGGAGCGGATCCTCAGTGCGGCGGGCACCCTCGATCGCCGGGGTGAGCTCCTCGTCGATGCTTTGATCCAACGCAGCCCGGACCAATTCGCCTTTGGTGGGAAATCGGCGGTAGAGGGTGCGTTCCCCGACCCCGGCTCGGCGTGCGACGGCCTCCACGGGTGCGTCTGGACCGATTTCACCGTAGATCTCGCGTGCCGCGCGCAGGATCCGCTCTACGTTGCGTGCGGCATCCGCGCGCAGCGTCGGTCGGTCTTCGACGGCGGTCATGAAGACAGCGTAACTGGCAGTTGACTGCCACGGTAACCAGCTCTACGCTCGGATAACTGGCAGCCGTCTGACACTTAGTGGGAATTGCAGTTTATGACAACAACTTCCGATGTCCGTTCTGAGCCGGACCTCCCGATTGTGCCCATTGCACGGGCCGCGCAGTGCCCGCTGGCGCCGCCCGCTGAGTTCGCGACGTGGCGGACAGAGCCGGGATTGCGGCGGGTGATGTACCATGGCCAGCCGGCCTGGATGGTCAGTCGCTACCAGGACATCAGGGCGGCGTTGGTCGATCCGCGCCTGTCCGCGGACACGATCCCGGACGCCATCAAACCGTCGGGTTCGGGGGACCACATCCCGATTATGTTCGCCCGCGTCGACGATCCCGAACATCATCGGTTGCGACGCATGCTGACCGGCAATTTCACCTTCCGGCGCACCGAACTGATGCGGCCGCAGATCCAGGAAATGGTCGACCATTACCTGGACGAGATGATCAGCAACGGCCCGCCGGCCGACCTGGTCCGCGACTTCGGGCTACCGGTGCCGTCGCTGGTGATCGCGCTGCTACTGGGGGTACCACCCGACGACCTCGGGTTGTTCCAGCACCACACTACGGTTGGCCTGGACACCAGGTCGTCCGACGAGGAGAAGGCGGCGGCCTTCGGGGTGATGTACGTCTACATCCAGGAACTGGTGAACCGCAAAGAGCACGAGCCTGGCGATGACCTGATCAGTCATCTCGTGACGGACTACATTGCGACCGGCCAACTCAACCGTGAGACCGCGGCGATGACCAGTGTGATCATGATGCAGGCGGGCCACGAAACCACCGCCAACATGATCTCGTTGGGAACGGTTGCGCTGCTGCAGAATCCGGACGTGTTCGCCCGACTCGGCCAAACCGAGGATCGAGTGGTGATCGCCAACATCGTCGAGGAGCTGATGCGGTACCTCAGCATCGTGCACAGCCAGGTGGACAGGGTGGCGACCGAAGATTTCACGTTGGGTGGTCAATTGATCCGCGCGGGGGATGCTGTCGTGATGAACCTGCCCGCCGGAAACTGGGACAACACTTTCGTCGACGAGCCAGATACTCTCGATGCGGACCGAAATACTCGCGGGCACTTGGGCTTTGGGTACGGCGCGCACCAATGCATTGGAGCGAACCTGGCGCGCGTCGAGATGCAGGTGGCGTTTGCGACGTTGGCGCGACGGCTGCCCGGGTTGCGGCTGGCAGTGCCGCCCGATCAGTTGAGGTTCAAGGAGTCTGACATCTACGGAATGAAGGAACTACCCGTCGCGTGGTGAGCTTGCGCTTCGACGAACAGGTTGCTGTCATCACCGGCGCCGGTGGGGGTTTGGGCGAGCGGTATGCGTTGCTGCTGGCCTCGCGCGGCGCGCGCATCGTCGTCAACGATATCGGCGGCTCGGTAACCGGTGATGGGCGTGACGCCCAAGCCGCGCAGGCGGTGGCAGCAGAGATCAACCGGCAGGGCGGTGAGGCCGTAGCCGACACCCACAGCGTCACCAGCCCCGAAGGCGGACAGGCGATGATCGATACCGCGCTGAGCACCTGGGGACGAGTGGACATCGTCATCAACAACGCCGGCATCGTCGGCGACGCGCCGTTCGACGAGATGACCCCCGATCGGCTCCAACCGTTGGTTGAGGTGCACTTGAACGGCGCGTTCAACGTCACTCAGCCGGCCTGGAAAGTGATGCGGCGCCAGCGGTATGGCCGCGTGCTCAACACTTGCTCGGCCGCCGGAATCCTGGGCGCTGAGAACATGAGCAACTACGGCGCGGCCAAGACAGGGTTGATCGGTTTCACCCGCGTGCTCGCCGCGGAAGGATCCAAGGACAACATCAAGGTCAACGCCGTGGCCCCGATCGCCTTCACCCGGATGCTGACGCACTCCATCGACGGAGCCGCTCAGCCGGACGACCCGTCGGCGCAGGCGATCTTGGATGACCTTGTCGGCCGGTACCTTCGGAAGCTAGATCCGGCACTCGTGGCTCCCGTGGCGGCGTATCTGACGCATGCGGATTGCCCCGTTTCCGGTGAGATATACACGGTAGGAGCCGGACACGTCGCCCGATTCTTCATCGGTAGGACCCGAGGTTTCCACAGTCCCACACTGACGGTCGAGGACGTGCGGGACCATCTCGACGAGATTCGTGACGAATCCGGCTATACGGTGCCGAACGGACCCGCTGACGAGATGGGCGAACTCTTCAGCACAATTATGGGCAGTTGAACGCGATGCCGACGCCGTCGGGTGGTGGCACCGACCGCAGGCAGCCGTAAGGCTCGACGCCGGCCGCGCTGAACCGGGCCCCGGACTGGTGGGCATAGTTCACGCAGAACAGCCCGGCTTGATCGGCGCGGCAGCGGTAGTCGCCGAATGACAACGAATCCCCGTTGGCCAGTTCGGTTCCGGTGCCGTTGAGGAACGGTCCCGGATCGGCACGCGACGCCCCGACCCCCAGGTTGGTGCCGTCAAAGTCGACCCACCCGCCTTTCCACTCGCCGTAGGCCGTGTCCGGCCGCGGTGGGGGATTGCTCAACTCGACCAGACATGCCAGCGCCCCGCCGGTGTGTTTGGAGTCGGTCGTGCACCGTGTCTTGCTAGCCGTGGCGCTGAACGCCACGTCTGGACCGAGCTGATAGCGGGCCCGATCGGCGGGATGTCCCGCCTCGATCCAGGAAATGACGGCAGCAATCGGCTTGCCCGGAGCCGGTACGGACGCTGCCGGCAGGTTGCTGCCCGACACCGCCTGGGTAGTGGTGTGGTGGGCCCGTTCCGGGCCGCCGCCAACCGTGTGCGAGCACCCGGCGAGCAGCACCAGGATGGCGACCAGCGCGGCGATCCGCATGAAGGTCAGGCTAGCCGCCGTACAGCGGATTTGGTCGCTGCGCGCGCCGCGCGCCCGAGGCGTCCGCTAACGTCAATTTATGCATGAGCGCATTGTCCGCGCCCGCACCACCGCCGGCACCGTCGAAGGGTTCACCCGCGACGGCGTGAATCGCTGGCGATCAATCCCCTACGCCAGACCGCCGGTAGGGCCGTTGCGCTACCGCGCGCCGCAGCCCGCACAGCCCTGGTCCGGGGTGCGGCATTGCCACGGATTCGCCAACTGCGCCCCTCAGCAGCGTCGCTACACCCTGCTCGGTGTCGGCAGATACCAGCCGATGAGCGAGGACTGTCTGACCCTCAATGTCGTCACCCCCGAAGCCAGCCCAGCCGAACCGCTGCCGGTCATGGTTTTCATCCACGGTGGCGGATACATCCTGGGCAGTTCGGCCACGCCGCTCTACGACGGCGCCGCCCTGGCCCGGCGTGGTTGCGTGTACGTGTCGGTCAACTACCGGCTGGGCGCCCTGGGCTGTTTGGATCTGTCGTCGTTGTCCACCCCGGACATCACCATCGACGGCAACCTGTATCTGCAAGATCTGGTCCTCGCGCTGGGCTGGATCAAGGACAACATCGCCGGCTTCGGCGGTGATCCCGACAACGTCACGATCTTCGGTGAGAGCGCAGGTGCGCATATCACCGCCACGCTGCTCGCCGTGCCCGCCGCCGCGGGCCTGTTCCACCGGGCGATCTCGGAAAGTCCCGCGGCCGGCATGACGCGTTCCCAAGAGCTGGCCGCCGAGTTCGCCACGCGCTTCGCCCATCTGCTCGGTGCACGCAGTCAGGACGCGGCCAGCGCGGTGATGCGAGCGTCGGCGAGCCAACTCATCGACACTCAGCACCGGCTGATCGACCAGGGTATGCAGCAACGACTGGGCGCCTTCCCGATCGGCCCGGTGTTCGGCGACGAGGTCGTGCCGATCGATCCGGTGGAAGCGATGCGGAGCGGTCAGGCGCACAGGGTGCCGCTCATCGTCGGCACAAATGCCGACGAGGGACGCCTGTTCACTCGGTTCCTCGGCATGCTGCCGACCAACGAGGCGATGGTCGAAGCGCTGCTTTCCGACTTGGAACCCGAAGCCCGGCAACGGATTACCGCCGCATACCCGAAATATCCGAACCAGTCTGCCTGTATCCAGCTGGGCGGTGACTTCGCGTTCAGCTCGGCGGCATGGCAGATCGCCGAGGCTCACGGCATCCACGCTCCCACCTACCTGTACCGCTACGACTACGCGCCGCGAACACTGCAGTGGTCAGGCTTTGGCGCTACCCATGCCACCGAGTTGTTCGCTGTATTCGACATTTACCGCACCCGGTTCGGAGCGCTGCTCACCGCGGCTGCCGACCAGCGCGCCGCGCTGCGGGTCAGCAACGAGGTGCAACGACGCTGGCGGTCGTTCAGTCGGACCGGTGTACCGGGTGACGATTGGCCGGTCTACACCCACGCCGACCGCGCCGTCATGGTGATCGACCGCAAGACCCGCGTCGAGTTCGATCCGCAAAAGGACCGCAGGTTGGCCTGGGACGGCTTCTCCCTGGCGCGTTGACCTGGCACGCTGACGGTCATGGCGCCTGACACCGGGAAAGACACAGACCAAGCGATCGAGCGGCCCAGCGACCTCACCACCGAGTGGCTCACCGCCACCATTCGTGCGGGGAACGTCTCCGAGTTCACCGTCGAACGCATCGGTACCGGACAAATGAGTGAGTGCTACCGCATCGGCCTGACCTACTCCGATATCGACGCTGCCTCCGATATCGACGTGGGCCGCCGACCGGCATCGGTGGTGTTGAAGGTCGCCGCCTCCGATCCGGTAAGCCGCCAGACCGGGTTGGCGCTTGGCCTCTACGAGCGCGAAGTCCGGTTCTACCACGACATCGCGCCGCGCCTGGGTGGCGCGATCGCACCCTGCTATCACGCCGCGATCAACATTTCCACGGGCGTGTTCGACTTGTTGCTCGGCGATGCCGGCCTGGCCGTGGTTGGTGACGAAATCGCCGGTGCCACAAGCGAACAGGCCTATCTCGGGGTCACCGAGCTGGGACGGTTGCATGGCCCACTGCTCGACGACAGCGCGCTGGCCGACGCGCCGTGGCTGAACCGGGAGTCGCCGCTGAGTCAGGCGATGGTCACCCCGCTGTATGCGGGCTTCGTGGAGCGCTACGGCGATCAGATCGCACCGGCGCATCGCACCGTGTGCGAGCGGCTGATACGCGCATTCGACGGGTACGTGGCACAGGAGGCGGCCCGCGACGGAGTTCAGGGACTGGTCCACGGCGACTACCGTTTGGACAACCTGCTTTTCGGAACCTCGGGAGCCGGCCCGGCCCTGACCGTGGTCGATTGGCAAACCGTCTCCCGGGGTCCGGCGCTCACCGATCTGGCGTATTTCCTGGGCTGTGCCGTCCCGGTGCAGGATCGCCGCGCACAGTACGACGCGTTGCTGCAGGCCTACCACCAGGCGCTGGGGCCGGATGCTCCGGTCAGCCTGGCTGAGGTCCGCGAAGGTGTGCGTCGGCAAAGCTTTTTCGGGGTGATGATGGCGATCGTGTCGTCGATGCTCGTTGAGCGCACCGATCGCGGTGACCGGTTATTCATGACGATGCTGGAGCGGCACTGCGAGCTTGTCTTGGATACCGATGCGTTGGCGACGCTGCCCGCCGCGGCGGTGCCGCAGCCGCTGCGGCCGTCAGCAGAGGATGAACTCACCCACCCCGCGACCGAAGAACCGCTGTGGAGCGAAAGCTGGTACGCCGACTTCGTCGATGCGGCAGAGGGATTGGGTGGCTGGTTCCGCATCGGGCTGATACCCAATCAGCAGACGGCATGGATCCACGCGCTCGTGTGCGGGCCTGACCTACCCACCATTGCAGTCGACTGCAAAGTGCCGTTGCCCGAGAATCATTGGGTGGTGAAATCCGAGAACGTCGAACTCGGTCACGCCAGCACCGCGCCTCTGCAGACCTACGGCGTCGACCTGCGTGCGCAAGGCCAGTCATATCGTGATCCGTCGGCACTGTTGCGCGGGGAGTCGGGGGAACCGGTCGAGATGGCGATGAATCTGGTGTGGACTACCGATGGCATCCCGTACCGATACCGGTTGACGACGCGATATGAGATTCCCTGCACCGTCTCGGGCACCGTCACCGTCAAACACGCTCGTTATCACTTAGATTCGGTCCCCGGGCAACGCGACCACTCGTGGGGGGTTCGCGACTGGTGGAGCATGGACTGGATGTGGAGCGCCCTGCATCTTGACGACGGCACCCATCTGCACGGTTTGAGCGTGAAGATTCCGAACACTCCGGCAATCAGCGTCGGCTATGTGCAGGACTCCGCCGGCAGCATCGCCGAGCTGACCACCGTGAGCATCCGGGAAGCCTTTGACACCAACGGGTTACCGGCAAACACAACATTGGAGCTCGCTCCCGGAGACTGCACCGCGAATGTCGATGTCCACGCGCACGCGCCGGTGCTGCTGACCGCCGTCGACGGGCGGGTCAGTCAATTCCCGCGAGCCTGGGTCAACATCACCACCAACGACGGCCGCAGGGGCGTCGGCTGGATGGAGTGGAACCGCAGCCAGGCCGGACAGCTGCAGTGAGCCGGGTCGGGCCGCCCGTGGTGGTGATGGGCGTCTCCGGATCCGGCAAGTCCACCGTCGGTGCAGCGCTGGCACAGCGTTTGCAGGTGCCGTTCCTGGACGCCGACACTCTGCACCCACCCGGCAACGTCACTAAAATGACTGCCGGACAACCACTTACCGACGATGACCGCTATCCGTGGCTGGACAAAGTCGGCGAATGGCTCGCCGAACACTCCGCCGGGGGAGTCATGAGTTGTTCGGCACTCAAGCGTAAATACCGAGACCAGCTCCGAGCGCACTGCGCGAACATCGAGTTCTTACAGCTCGACGGCACACCGGAACTGATCCGCAGCCGGGTAGCCGAGCGGACCGGGCACTTCATGCCGACTGAGCTACTGCGGTCGCAGTTCGACGACCTGGAACCGCTCGGTTCCGACGAACACGGTGTCGTCGTCGACCTCCGCGCGGACGGTCAGGATGTCCGCGCGGTTGTCGACACCTACCTGACTAGCGCCACCAGTGCTTCTTGCGACCCGTGACGTCATTGAGTTCCTGTTCGAAGCGGTCGCGCGCCGTGTAGGCCCAGTCGCTGCTCCGGGCTGCCGCCCTGTCGGCCAACTCGCTGCCCCGGGCCGCCGCCCTGTCGGCAAGCTCGCTGCCCCGCGCCGCTGCTAAGTCGGCAAGTTCACTGCTGCGCGCCGCTGCTAAGTCGGCAAGTTCACTGCTGCGGGCCGCCGCGGTGTCGGCGAGTTGGCTACCCCGATGACGCGCGGTCTCGGCCAGTTCCAAGCTGCGGTCCTGCGCCTTGTCCGCCAACTTCTTACCGCGCTTGCGCGCGGCCTTGGCATACGGTGCACTGCGTTCGGCGGCGGTTTCGGCCAGCTCCACGCCCCGTTCCTGCGCCTTGTCCGCCAACTTCTTGCCGCGTTTACGCGCGGCCTTGGCGTACGGTGCGCTGCGTTCGGCGGCTGTATTGGCCAGTTCGCGGCCGCGCTCCAGTGCCGCTTCTGCGTACGGTGCGCTCTTTTCGGCCGCGGTGTTCGCGAGTTCGCGGCTGCGTTCGAGAGCCGCTTCTGCGTAGGGTGCGCTCTTTTCGGCCGCGGTGCTGGCCAATTCACGACTGCGCTCGGCGCCGACCTGCAGGCCGTGCACGATGCGTTCGCCCAACTCGGAGTCCAGCAGAGTGTCGCTTGACCCGGACACCCGATCCGAGAGCCGTTCGGCCGCGCGCCTGCCGCGCCAGCCCAAGGACGGCTTGCCCGCGGTATCGGCCGAGGCGATGATCAGCCCACCCAGCAGGCTCACGTCCCCCAGGAACGCTCGTCGTTTCTCCGCCTTGCGCTCGGGGTCTGTCTCGGTCCAAAACATATGCGTTCCAAGGTTGCCCGGTATCACCGTCAACGCCAGCGCGGCGGAGGCCAAGCGGGGGAGCCGGCCGGCCGCCAGCAGCACTCCGCCACCGATCTGAACGGCCGCGTTGATTTGAGCGAAGGTTTCGGCGTCGGCGGGAATGTTGCTGCTTACCTGGTCCGGCAATGCCTGCAAACCGTCCACGGTCGGTTGCGCGGCTTGCGCGGCGGGTTTGGGGTTGAGCAGGGCTTCCACTCCCTGGCCGATGAACACGGCTGACAACATGGGTCGCGCGATTCTGCGGATCAACATGGGCGGTGTGTTCCCCGGCCGGTGAGCGCACAAACCCGCGAAGTGGGTGTCAATTCGCGCTCCCTACCAGCGCGTGTCCGACGGCGATAGGGTAACGGCGTGCGAGCGTTGATCATCGTCGACGTGCAGAAAGACTTCTGCGAGGGCGGTGCGCTGCCCATTTCCGGTGGACATGCCGTCGCCCGCGCAATCAGCGACTATCTGGCTGATGAGCCCGGCTACGACCACATCGTGGCCACCAAAGACTTTCACATCGACCCCGGCGACCATTTCTCCGTCGACCCGGATTACGCGTCGTCGTGGCCGCCGCATTGCCGCGCGGGAAGCTTCGGCGCCGAATTCGATCCGATCCTCGACACCGGCCGCATCGAGGCGGTCTTCCACAAGGGTGCCTACTCCGCGGGCTACAGCGGCTTCGAGGGTGTCGACGAAAACGGGACTTCGCTGCTGGACTGGCTGCGGCAGCGCAGCGTCGATGAGGTCGATGTGGTCGGTCTGGCCACCGATCATTGCGTCCGCCGGACGGCCCGGGACGCGGATCGGGCCGGCTTGACCACCAGAATCCTGCTGCACCTGACAGCGGGAGTGTCTGAGGATTCGACCGCCCGGGCACTCACCGAGTTGAGTGCCGGCAGCATCGCGTTGATCGGGAGTGGCTCATGACGACATCGAACCGGGACGACTTGCTGGCCGCGGTGGAGCGCTCACCGCAGGCGTTCACCGTGCATGACCGCACCGCCTGGGTGGCGGTTTTCGCGGATGACGCGTGGCTGGAAGACCCGGTTGGGTCAAGCCCACACGTGGGGTACGACCAGATCTACCGCTTCTACGACACTTTCATCGGTCCGCGGGACATCAAATTTCATCGTGATCTGGATATCGTGCGGGGCCCTACCGTGCTGCGCGACCTCGAACTCGAGGTCTCCATGGGCTCGGCAGTCACGATGTACATTCCCGCCTTCCTGCGTTACGACCTTCGAGAGGTCGACGGCGAATGGAAGGTTGCCCGCCTACGGGCGTACTGGGAGTTGCCGGCGATGATGCTGCAATTCCTCAAGACCGGGTCGCGCGCCCTGACACCGGGCCTTGCGCTGGCCCGAGGGTTGCTGGGAAATCAGGGTCCGCGCGGCACCGTCGGCTTCATGACCGGGTTTCGCCGTGTGGGCGCGCGTCACAAGAAGTTGGTCGATACATTCCTCGGCGCCGTCGTCCGCGGCGACAAGTCCGCCGCCATCGGACCGTTGTCATCAAACGCCACAATTACAGTGGGCGACGACGATCCACTCGATCTAGCCGAATTGGTCGAGCAACTCCGCGGTGCGCGCTGGACCAAGGTGATCGGCGCGGGATCCACCGTCGCGGTATCAGTCGCCTCCGATCACGGGCGCGGCATCCTGTTCGCCGACGTCGCCTGGCGCGGCAACGAGATCAACGGGATCCGTTACTTCCCGGCGTGATTCAGCGCCTGACGCGGCGCACCTAACCCTGGCCGAATTCGCGAGAGCATGGCCGAATTCGCGAGCACGAATTGCGCTGGGACGAGGTCGGGCAGATCCACGAGGCCATGCGGCACCGTTGCTGAAGATCGGCTTTGATGACGACTACAAGGCGCCGAAATGGCAGATCTGATCGCTAACTTTAT
>JAVROG010000149.1:0-6804 GCA_032162865.1 Mycobacterium sp.
GAGGCGGAGTGGCTCGAGCGCAACCAGCAACTGCTCGGCGAGCTGCTCGCCAGCCAATAGGTGCCTCGGCCTGACCCTGAACAGCAAGCCGAGAAGGCCCCTACTTGCGCGGTGGTTCTATCGTGGGCGCTATGACCCAGACTGTCGACCCGTCCGCGGGCGCGTCGCCGTGGTCACCCCGCGAGGCCGAGTTTCTGGCGGTGACGTTGCAGCTGCTGCAGGAGCACGGCTATGACGGGTTGACGGTGGATGCCGTTGCCAACACCGCCCGCGCCAGTAAGGCGACGGTGTACCGGCGCTGGCCTTCCAAGGCCGAACTGGTGCTGGCGGCATTCACCGAGGGCGTCCGGCTGGTCGCGGTGCCGCCGAATACTGGGACACTTCGGGGCGATTTGCTGAAGCTCGGCGAAGTCTGCAACAAGCAGGTCCAGCAGCACGCGAGCACCATCCGCGCTGTGCTTGTCGAGGCCTCACGCCATCCGGCGCTCAGCGACGCGATGCAGCACGAGTTCCTTGATCAGCGCAAAGCCTTGATGAAGCACATCCTGCGGCAGGCCGTCGACCGCGGTGAGATCGCCGAAGCCGCCATCACAGAAGAACTTTGGGACCTGCTGCCCAATTACCTCATCTTCCGGGTCATCCTCCCGGGCCGGGCGCCCACAAGTCAGACAATCCAGGCGCTCGTCGACGACTTCATCATGCCCGGCCTCACCCGAACCATCGAGTAATGGGTCCGCTGCCGCCATCGCCCAAGAACGGAGAGTGCACGCTGTCGTCTCTTGTGCAGTACGGTCCAGTACCGTACTGTCTTAGCCATCACTCGATGGGCCGTACGGTTTCCGCCGTATTGGTCGATCACTGAAAGGTCAACGGGTGAAGGGGTTTTCAATCACACGTCTGGTGAGGCGGAGGTGGATGTTGCTGGTTGCCGTGGTCGTCGTCGCGATCTCTGGATTTGCCATCTATCGGCTGCACGGCATCTTCGGATCGCATAACAACACGTCGGCCAACAGTGGCCTGTCCAATCAGATCGTTCCGTTCAACCCAAAACAGATGGTTCTCGAGGTCTTCGGCGAACCGGGTGCCGTGGCAACCATCAACTACCTCGATGTCAACGCTCAGCCGCAGCAAGTCCTGAATGCGCCGCTGCCCTGGTCGTTCACGATCACGACGACGGAGCCGGCGATCTTGGGCAACGTCGTAGCACAGGGCAACGGCGATACCCTCGGCTGCCGCATCACCGTCAACGGTGAAGTCAAAGACGAACGCACCGTCAACAAAGTCGACGCCTACACCTTTTGTCTGGACAAGTCCGGATGAGCGACGAGGAACCCACACGGCCGTCTTTGCCGCATCTGATCCGGCGGCTTTCGGTGCCGATTTTGCTGTTCTGGGTGGCTTTGGCGGCCGTAACGAACATCGCGGTGCCGCAGTTGGAGAAGGTCGGAGAAACACACAATGTGGCGCTGAATTCGCCCGATGCGCCGTCGCTGCAAGCGACGAAGCGCATCGGTCAGGTATTCCATGAATTCGATACCGACAGCACGGCCATGATCGTCCTGGAAGGCGATAAGCCGCTCGGCGCGGACGCCCACAAGTTCTACGACTCGTTGATTCACAAGCTCGAGCAGGACAAGAAGCACGTCGAGCACGTCCAGGACTACTGGGGGGACACCCTCACTGCGGCGGGATCACAGAGCACAGACGGCAAGGCCGCCTATGTTCAGGTGAATCTTGCTGGTAATCAAGGCTCGGCCCTGGCCAACGAGGCTGTCAGCGCAGTCCGCAAAATCGTCGAACACACGCAGCCGCCGGCGGGGGTCAAGGCCTACGTCACCGGTCCGGCCCCACTCATCTCCGACCAGTTCGACGTGGGCAGCCAGGGCACCGCAAAAGTCACCGCGATAACCATCGGGGTGATCGCGTTGATGTTGCTTTTCGTCTACCGATCCTTCTTCACCATGATCCTGGTGCTGATAACGGTCCTCATCGAGATGTCGGCCGCCCGGGGAATCGTCGCGTTCCTCGGGAATGCCGGGATAATCGGGCTTTCGACATACGCGACGAATCTGCTCACCTTGCTGGTGGTCGCCGCAGGCACGGACTATGCGATATTTATCGTCGGCCGCTATCAGGAAGCACGCGGGGTCGGCGAAGATCGAGAATCCGCTTTCTACACCATGTTTGAGGGAACCGCCCACATCGTGCTGGGTTCGGGCCTGACCGTTGCCGGCGCGGTAGCCTGCCTGGGCTTCACCCGACTTCCCTATTTCCAGAGCCTGGGCGTGCCTGCCGCAATCGGTATCCTCGTCGCGCTTTTCGCCGCGCTGAGCCTGGGTCCGGCGGTGCTCACCCTGGGTGCTCTGGTGGGCCTTTTCGACCCGAAACGCGCGATGAGAACCCGCGGATGGCGGCGGATCGGCACGGCGATCGTGCGGTGGCCCGGCCCCGTTCTTGCCGCGGCATGCGCCTTGGCCCTGGTGGGTCTGCTCGCGCTGCCGGGTTACAAGACGAGCTACGACACGCGTCCCTACATGCCTGCCAGCGCACCGGCCAACGTGGGCTACGCGGCCGCGGAGCGGCACTTCTCGCGCGCCCGCCTGGAGCCCGAATTGCTGATGATCGACACGGATCACGACATGCGCAACCCGGCCGACATGCTCATTTTGGACAAGGTGGCAAAGGCAGTTTTTCACGTCCCTGGCATTGCGCAGGTGCAGACCATTACCAGGCCGCTGGGAACCCCGCTTGTCCACAGCTCGCTCGCTTTTCAAATCAGCACGCAAAGCGCCACTCAGCAAGAAAATCTGACGTATCAACGAGATCGCGCAAATGACCTGCTGAAGCAGGCCGGTGAGCTGTCCAAGACGATCACCATTCTGCGGCAGCAGTACACGCTGCAACAGGAGCTTGCCGCCACGACGCACAGCGAAGCCCAGAGCTTTCGCGACACCATTGCCACCATCAATGACCTACGCGACAAGATCGCGAATTTCGACGACTTCTTCAGGCCGATTCGTAGTTATTTCTATTGGGATAAGCATTGCTACGACATCCCCGCCTGCTTCGCGATCAGGTCGGTTCTCGAGGCGCTCGATGGCATCGACCAACTCAGCGCACGCTTCGAAGACCTCACGTCGACATTGGACAAACTCGATGCGCTGCAGCCGAAACTGGTGGAGTTGATACCCCCGCAGATCGCCAGCCAGGAAGTCAATCGCGACTTGGCGCTCTCGAATTACGCCACTCTGTCCGGCATCTACTCGCAGACGGCGGCGGCAATCGAGAATGCGACGGCACTGGGGCGGGCCTTTGACACCGCAAAGAACGACGACACGTTCTATCTGCCGCCCGAGGTCTTCGCAAACCCCGATTTCAGACGCGGCATGAAGTTGTTCCTCTCGCCTGACGGCAAGGCCGCTCGGATGATCATCACCCACGAAGGTGATCCGGCGACACCCGACGGAATCTCACACATCGACCCCATCAAGAAGGCCGCGCACGAAGCGTTGAAGGGTACGCCCATGGCCGACGCCCAGATCTATCTGGGCGGCACCGCCGCAACGTATTACGACATCCAAGACGGCGCGAAATACGACCTGTTGATTGTCGGATTCGCCGCTCTCAGCCTCATTTTGCTGATCATGATGATCATCACGCGAAGTCTCATTGCAGCGCTGGTCATCGTGGGCACGGTCGCGCTTTCGCTGGGCGCCTCCTTCGGCCTGTCCGTACTGGTTTGGCAGTACATGCTCGGCATTCAGCTGTATTGGGTCGTGCTGGCACTGGCCGTGATTCTGCTCCTAGCGGTGGGATCGGACTACAACCTGTTGTTGATCTCCCGATTCAAAGAGGAGGTCGGCGCCGGACTTAGGACTGGCGTGATTCGCGCGATGGCCGGATCAGGCTCGGTCGTCACTTCTGCCGGCCTCGTATTCGCCGTCACGATGTGCGCCTTCGTGTTCAGTGGTTTTCAGGTCCTCGGTCAGATCGGGACGACCATCGGTCTGGGGCTGTTGTTCGACACGCTGATTGTGCGATCGTTCATGACGCCTTCCATCGCAACGATTCTCGGGCGTTGGTTCTGGTGGCCCCAGCAGGTGCGTTCGCGTCCGGCCAGCCAAATGCTGCGACCTTACGGCACGCGCGCGTCGGTCCGGCAGCTGCTGCTGTGGGAGGACGACGATCCCGTAGCGACATCAAAAACGCGCTAGGGCAATCGGATTCCGATGTGTCGGTGAACTCGTGTGAGAGGAGTTGGGCGGCGCCATGAGGGGTCCCGATCGTCAGCGCAGCATGGTCGCGACGATGCCGGCCAGGTAACCCAGCCGGGCCACCTCCGAAGGCCGGAATTCTGGACCTGGCCGGCCCAGCACCACCGCGGTGTGCGTATCGCCCAGCGGCGCCGCGACCATCGTCGTGTCCATGTCGCGCCACGATTGCGGAACCCATTCGGCGTTGCCATCCAGCGTCGAGGCGTGCTCGATCGGCAGCCAGGGCGCCGAATCAGCCCGGGTTTCCGGAGCGCCGGGGCTGCCGGCGAGTCGCTGCACCTGCCCGTCCTCTGAGCTCCGCAATACCGTGCACCAGCCCACCCGCAGAACCTTGGGCGTCTGGTCGACCAGGACCTGCAACCTGGACGCGTTATCGTCGGCCGCGGCGATTTGGTCGAGTAGCTCCAGCTCACGGTGTGCTTCCAGCAGACCGGTGTGCGGACGCACGTTGTCTACGCGGACGCCAGGCAGGGATTCGGCGGCGGTGATCAGCGTGTCGGGCATCGCGCCGGGGGGAAGTTCGATCACCAGGTCGTCGATGGCGAATCCCGAACTGCGCTCGACGACGTCGAGCGACAATATGTCCGCCCCCACCAAGCCGAGCGCGACCGCGAGCGACCCCAGGCTGCCTGGTCGGTCGACCAATTCGATGCGCAGCAGATACGAAGGCACGGCCAACACTGTTACACAGCGACGCGCGTGTGGCATGTCGGCCGGGCTTCCAGCTGTCGCCTCACCTGAGCGTCCGGCCGGCCGGAGGTTAGGCTTTTCGCTCGTGTCCCAGATCTCCCGCGACGACGTGGCCCACCTGGCGCGACTGGCTCGTCTGGCTTTGACCGAAACCGAGCTCAACAGCTTCGCCGGCCAACTCGATGCCATCCTGAACCACGTCAGCCAGATCCAGGCCGTCGACTGCACCGGCGTCGAGGCCACCGACAACCCGCTTAAGGACGTCAACGTCACGCGACCGGACGTCACCGAGCCGTGCCTGACGCAGCAGCAGGCGCTCGCTGCCGCGCCCGCAACCGTCGACGGCCGGTTCGCGGTCCCCCAGATCCTGGGGGAGAGCCAGTGACGGACATCATCCGGCTCGACGCGGCGACGCTGGCCGCCAAGATCGCCGCCAAGGAACTGTCTTCGGTTGAGATCACCCAGGCGTGCCTGGACCAGATCGAGGCGACTGACGACCGTTACAGCGCGTTTCTGCATGTGGCCCCAGAAGCGGCGCTGGCCGCCGCGACCGCCGTCGATAAGGCGGTGGCCGCCGGCGAGCAGCTCCCGTCCCCACTGGCCGGGGTGCCGCTGGCGCTCAAGGACGTTTTCACCACAGCCGACATGCCCACCACGTGCGGTTCGAAGATCCTTGAGGGCTGGCAATCGCCGTATGACGCCACACTCACCGCGCGACTGCGGGCGGCCGGTATCCCAATTCTGGGCAAGACCAACATGGACGAGTTTGCGATGGGCTCGTCCACCGAGAACTCGGCATACGGCCCCACCCGCAATCCATGGGACGTCGAGCGGGTGCCCGGTGGCTCCGGTGGCGGCAGCGCCGCGGCGCTGGCCGCGTTCCAGGCGCCGCTTGCCATCGGGTCCGACACTGGTGGTTCCATCCGGCAGCCTGCGGCGCTGACCGCGACCGTCGGGGTCAAACCCACGTACGGCACAGTGTCTCGCTACGGGCTGGTGGCCTGCGCCTCGTCGCTGGACCAGGGCGGACCGTGCGCGCGCACCGTCCTGGACACCGCCTTGCTGCATCAGGTGATCGCTGGCCACGACCCGCACGACTCCACCTCTATCAAGACCGAGGTGCCCGACGTCGTCGCTGCCGCCAAAGCAGGTGCGGCCGGTGACCTGAACGGGGTACGGGTCGGCGTAGTGCGCCAGTTGCACAGCGGCGAGGGCTACCAGCAAGGAGTGCTGACCTCCTTCGAAGCCGCCGTCGAGCAGCTCAAGGCGCTGGGTGCGGAGGTCAGCGAAGTCGATTGCCCGCACTTCGATCACGCACTTCCCGCCTACTACCTGATCCTGCCGTCGGAGGTCTCGAGCAACCTGGCCCGATTCGACGCCATGCGCTACGGCCTGCGGGTCGGTGATGACGGCACCCACAGCGCCGAGGAGGTCATGGCCATGACCCGGGCCGCCGGGTTCGGTCCGGAGGTCAAGCGGCGCATCATGATCGGCACCTACGCGTTGTCCGCCGGTTATTACGACGCCTACTACAACCAGGCGCAGAAGGTACGCACGCTGATCGCCCGCGACCTCGACGAGGCGTACCGGTCCGTCGACGTGCTGGTGTCGCCGGCAACCCCGACCACCGCTTTCCGGCTCGGCGAGAAGGTCGACGATCCGCTGGCGATGTATCTGTTCGACCTGTGCACGCTGCCGCTGAACCTGGCCGGGCACTGCGGCATGTCGGTCCCGTCCGGGCTGTCCCCGGACGACGGACTGCCGGTGGGGCTGCAGATCATGGCGCCCGCCCTCGCCGATGATCGGCTGTACCGGGTGGGCGGGGCCTACGAGGCCGCCC
>JAVROG010000150.1:0-10301 GCA_032162865.1 Mycobacterium sp.
GCCGGTGACTTCTGGGGTGGCGCCGGTTCGGTGGCTTGCCAGGACTTCATCGCCCAGTTGGGGCGTAACTTCCAGGTGATCTACGAGCAGGCCAACCAGCACGGCCAGAAGGTTCAGAGTGCCGGCAACAACATGGCGCAGACCGACAGCGCCGTCGGCTCCAGCTGGGCCTAAAACCGTAACTACAGGCGCGGCAGCACACCGGAATGGTGTGCTGCCGTGTCCTGCAGTTAAATGGAAGTCGAATGATTAAGGACCTCTGAGGTAGGGATGGATCAACAGAGCACCCGCACCGACATCACCGTCAACGTCGATGGTTTCTGGATGCTTCAGGCGTTGCTGGACATTCGGCACGTGGCGCCCGAGCTTCGGTGCCGGCCGTATGTGTCCACCGATAACAACGACTGGCTCAACGGGCATCCGGGTATGGCGGTCATGCGCGAGCAGGGCATTGTCGTGGGCGACGTGGTCAACGAGAACGTGGCCGCCCGGCTGAAAGTGCTGGCCGCGCCGGACCTGGAAGTCGTCGCTCTGCTGTCTCGCGGCAAGCTGCTCTATGGAGTGGTCGAGGACAAGAACCAGGTCCCGGGTTCGCGCGACATCCCCGACAACGAGTTCCGAGTGGTGCTGGCCCGCCGTGGCCAGCATTGGGTTTCTGCAGTTCGGGTCGGCGACGACATCACTGTCGACGACGTCACCGTCTCGGATAGCGCCTCGATCGCGGCATTGGTAATCGACGGCCTCGAGTCGATTCATCACGCCGACCCGGCGGCGATCAACGCCGTCAACGTGCCACTGGAGGAGATGCTCGAGGCCACGAAATCGTGGCAGGAGTCGGGCTTCAATGTCTTCTCCGGCGGCGATCTACGGCGCATGGGTATCAGCGCCTCCACTGTGGCCGCGCTGGGTCAGGCATTGTCCGATCCCGCTGCCGAGGTTGCTGTGTACGCGCGTCAGTACCGAGACGACGCCAAGGGTCCCAGCTCGTCGGTCCTGTCTCTGAAAGACGGATCGGGTGGGCGCATCGCGTTATACCAACAGGCGCGTACGGCCGGTTCCGGCGAGGCGTGGCTGGCTATTTGCCCCGCCACTCCGCAACTAGTGCAGGTCGGTGTGAAGACAGTATTGGACACTTTGCCGTACGGCGAGTGGAAAACGCATAGCAGGGTTTAACACCGCCGTTACCAAACGCGCAGTGTACCAACATTTTTAAACATAAAATGCGAGCGTGTTACCAACCCGGCATACTGCTCTGGAACGGGTTGCAAAACTGAAGAGCTGTACGTCCACCACAACTATCAACCGCGAGGCGAGGCAAATGAATTCGGAGTCACTGCAGCCACAGCTCCTCAGGGGCGACGGCGCCATAGTGAGTACACCGACACAGCTCCGCAAGCGACCGACATTCATCAACACTTTTGCTATGGCAGGGGGTGCAGGACGATGACCGCAGTAGCTGATGCGCCACAGACTGACATTGAGGGTATTTCGTCGCCCAGGGCTGTCGTCGTCGGCATCATGGCCGGCGAGGGTGTCCAGATTGGTGTGCTGTTGGACGCCAACGCCCCAGTCTCGGTGATGACCGATCCTTTGCTGAAGGTGATCAACAGTCGGCTCCGGGAACTTGGGGAGACGCCGTTGGAGTCCTCCGGGCGTGGCCGGTGGGCCCTTTGCCTGGTGGAGGGCACCCCGTTGCGCGCCACCCAGTCGCTGACCGAGCAGGACGTCTACGACGGAGACCGCCTCTGGATTCGGTTCGTTCCGGACACCGAACACCGGTCACAGGTCATCGAGCACATCTCCACCGCGGTCTCGGCCAACCTCAGCAAGCGATTCGCCTCGATCGACCCGGTTGTTGCGGTTCAGGTTGGTGCGTCGATGGTGGCGTCCGGCGTGGTGCTGGCATCCGGCCTGCTCGGTTGGTGGCGGTGGCACCACAACTCCTGGTTGACCGCGATCTTCGCCGCGGTCATCGGCGCACTGGTGTTAACCGTGGCCATGCTGCTGTTGATGCGCGCCAAGACGGACGCGGATCGGCGCGTCGCCGACATCCTGCTCCTGAGTGGGATTATTCCGGTCACAGTGGCCGCCGCCGCCGCACCGCCCGGTCCGATCGGTTCCCCGAACGCGGTACTGGGCTTTGGGGTCCTGACGGTCGCCGCGACGTTGGCACTGAAGTTCACCGGTCGCCGACTGTCGATCTACACCGCGATCGTGACCGTCAGCGCTCTCGCGACCATCGCCAGCCTGGCCCGGATGGTCGCGGCTACCAGCGCGGTGACCATGCTTTCGTGCTTGTTGCTGACCAGCGTCCTGCTCTATCACGCGGCCCCGGCACTATCTCGGCGGCTGGCCGGTATCCGGCTTCCGGTGTTCCCGTCGGCCACCAGCCGGTGGGTATTCGAGGCGCGGCCCGACCTGCCGACGACTGTGGTGCGCTCCGAGGGAGGCCCGCCGACCTTGGAAGGACCGGCGTCCGTCCGCGACGTGCTGCTGCAAGCCGAACGTGCACGGTCGTTCCTGAGCGGTCTGCTGGTGGGACTCGGGGTCCTGGTGGTCGTGTGCCTGAGCGCGTTGTGCAACCCGCACACCTCAGAACGCTGGCTGCCGTTGATGCTTGCGACCTTCACCGCCGGCTTCCTACTGCTGCGCGGCCGCTCGTACGTGGACCGCTGGCAAGCCATCACGTTGGCCACCACTGGAGTGGTGATCCTGGCTGCCGTGTTGGTGCGCTACGCGCTGGTGCTGTCGTCGCCGCTGGCGGTATCGATCTGCGCCGCGATCCTGGTGCTGCTTCCGGCTGCGGGTATGACGGCCGCGGCGGTTGTGCCCAACACCATCTACAGTCCGCTGTTCCGCAAGTTCGTGGAATGGTTCGAATACCTCTGCCTCATGCCGATCTTCCCCCTGGCATTGTGGTTGATGAATGTTTATGCAGCCATTCGATACAGGTAGCAGCCGATCGCGGCGCGGTCGCGCGATTAGCGCGACTGTCGCCGCGATGCTGCTTACCTCGGGTGCGCTGGCCGGAATGCCGCCCGCGTACGCCATCTCACCCCCGACGATCGACCCGGGTGCGCTGCCGCCTGACAGCCCGCCCGGGCCGTTGGCGCCAATGAAGCAAAGCTCGTATTGCACTGAGGTCGGGGTAATGCCCGGCACGGACTTCAAAGTGCCCCCGAAGTACATGGACATGCTGAACCTGAACGAAGCGTGGCATTTCGGTCGCGGCGAAGGGATCAAAGTCGCCGTTATCGATACGGGTGTGACTCCCCACCCGCGGCTGCCGCGCCTGATTCCGGGCGGCGACTACGTGATGCCCGGCGGTGATGGCCTGTCGGACTGCGACGCCCACGGCACCCTGGTTGCGTCGATGATCGCTGCGGCGCCTGCCAACGGTGCATCACCTCCGCCGGCGTCCCCGCGTAGACCGGTCACCATCCCCACGACCGAAAAGCCGCCGCCGCCGCAGACTGTGACGTTGTCGCCGGTGCCAGGTCCGACCATCACGATGGTCCCGGCTCCACCGCCATCCCCATCCCCATCCGAAGGTGCCGCGCCCGGCTCGCCACCTGGGCCGGGCGGCCCACCAGCCGGCCCGGGCGGCCCACCACCCGGCCCGGGCGGCCAGGCGCCGTCAGCCAACCGAGGCGGCGGCACGATGACAATACCGGGCTACTCCGGCGGCGGGACGGTGCTTCCCGTCGACCACCCGCGTCCGCTTGCGCCGACGCCCTCCACGTCGCCATCGCCATCCACTTCACCGTCGTCATCGACCTCACCATCGTCATCGACCTCACCGGTGTCATCGACCTCACCGACGTCATCGACATCGGGGACCTCACCAGCGGCGTCACCCAGCCCAACGGCGCCGCCGCCCCCGGCAGCGTCGGGACCGCCACCCGACGCGTTCAGCGGAATCGCCCCGGACGTCGAGTTGATCTCGATCCGGCAGTCGAGCCAGGCGTTCGGCCTCAAGGACGCCTACACCGGGGACGAGGATCCCCAGACGGCCGCCAAGATCGACAATGTCCAGACGATGGCGCGCGCGATCGTGCATGCTGCCAATATGGGGGCTTCGGTGATCAACATCTCCGACGTGACCTGTATGAGTGCCCGCAACGTGATCGACCAGCGCGTGCTCGGGGCCGCGGTGCACTATGCCGCCGTCGACAAGAACGCGCTCATCGTCGCTGCGGCCGGTGACAGCAGTAAGAAGGACTGCAAGCAGAACCAGGTCTTTGATCCCTTGTCGCCGAACGATCCTCGCGTTTGGAATTCCGTCACCACAGTGGTGACACCATCGTGGTTCAGCGATTACGTCCTCACCGTCGGCTCCGTCGACACCAGCGGTCAGCCAATGTCGCAGATGAGCATCGCCGGGCCTTGGGTGGGGATTTCGGCACCGGGGACCGACGTCATGGGACTCTCACCCCGTGACGACGGCTTGATCAACGCGATCGACGGTCCGGACAACACCTTGCTGATTCCGGCCGGCACCAGCTTTGCCACGGCGATCGTGTCGGGAGTGGCCGCATTGGTGCGAGCCAAGTTCCCCGAACTCTCGTCCTACCAGGTGATGCAACGCCTGATCCACACGGCCAGGCCGCCCGCACGTGGGGTGGACAACCAGGTCGGATACGGTGTGGTGGACCCGGTAGCGGCATTAACATGGGATGTACCCCAAGGACCGCCACAAGCACCCAAACAACTCTCGGCGCCACTGAAGCTGCCGAAGGCGGCCGCCCCGCGCAACATGGCGCCGGTGTGGGTGGCCACCGGGGGCTTGACTGCGGCATTACTGATAGGCGGAGCAGTGTTCGGTACAGCGACATTGATGCGACGATCGCGGAAACAACGATGAAGGCTCAACGCAAGCTTGGATTGTCGTTGTCGTGGTCGCGTTTGACTGCGGTGTTCCTCATTGACGTGCTGATCCTGATCCTCGCCAGTCACGCCCCGGATTCGTGGCAGGGCGACAACCGGGTGGCGTGGTGGGTTGGCGTCGGCATCGCTGTCGTGGTGACGCTGCTGTCGATCGTCAGCTATCACGGCATCACCGTGACCTCTGGACTCGCTGCATGGCTGTGGGATTGGTCCGCCGACCCGGGCACCGCCCTGGGTGCCGGATGCACGCCGCCGACCGACTACAAGCGCCGTTTCGGGCGTGACACGGTGGGCGTGCGCGAATATCGGGGCCTGCTGGTCGCCGTGGTCGAGGTTGGTGGCGGCGACGGCGATCCGACGGGTCGGCACCGCCATCGGTCCGGCTATGGCTCGGCGCCGGTCCTGCCAGTGGCAGCGGTCGCAGATGGGTTGCAGCAGTTCGATATTCACTTGGACAGCATCGACATCGTGTCCGTGCAGCTGCGCGGCGACACGGAAGCCGCCAAGGCGTCGGCCTTGCTGGAGGACCGGGGGCCGGAGGATTGGGAACAGGTCGGTGACCGCTCCGGTGCCGATCGCCGCCGTACGTGGCTGGTGTTGCGACTGAACCCGCAGCGCAATGTCGCCGCCGTAGTCTGTCGCGATTCGCTGGCATCGACGCTGGTGGCGGCCACCGAGCGACTGGTTCAGGACCTGGACGGCCAAAGCTGCGCCGCGCGTCCATTGACCGCTGGCGAGTTGGCCGAGGTCGACACCTTGGTGTTGGCCGACCTGGAACCGACGTGGAGCCGGCCCGGGTGGCGTCACCTCAAGCATTTCAACGGGTTTGTGACCAGCTTTTGGGTGACCCCGTCCGATTTCGACCAGCAGACGCTGGACGGGCTGTGGCTGTCGGATGCTCCTGAAGTGAGCGCCACCGTACTCACGATCCGGTTCAGCAAGCGGGCGACGAACCCGCAAATGTCCGCGTGGGTGCGCTATCACAGCGAGGACCGGCTGCCCAGGGAACTCACGACGGGTCTCAACCGGCTCACCGGACGCCAGTTGGCGGCGGTGCGTGCCAGCCTGCCCGCACCATCTACCCGCCCGCCGCTGGTCGTGGCGAGCCGCGATATCCGTGACCACGACGAGCTGGAATTGCCAGTGGGTCCCGAGTCGGAGCACGCGGCTAGCTCAGCAGCCCAATGACGCGAGGGCAGTCAACCGCCGAAGATGCCAGAAACGCCATGGTGGCGGGCTTGCTGGCATCGGGCATCTCGGTAAACGGACTGCAGCCCAGCCACAATCCGCAGGTGGCGGCCCAGATGTTCACTACCGCCACCACGCTGGATCCGGCGATGTGCGACGCCTGGCTGGCGCGGATCCTGACCGGTGACCAGAGCATCGAGGTACTCGCCGGCGCGTGGGCAGCAGTAAGAACTTTCGGTTGGGAGACGCGTCGCCTCGGCGTCACGGACCTTCAGTTCCGCCCGGAGGTCTCTGACGGGATGTTCCTGCGGCTGGCAGTCACCAGCGTGGACTCGCTGGCCTGCGCCTACGCCGCAGTTCTGGCCGAGAACAAGCGCTATAAAGAAGCGTCGGACCTGCTCGACGCCACCGAACCCAGACATCCTTTTGATACCGAACTCGTCAGTTACGTGCGGGGCGTGCTCTACTTCCGCACCAAACGGTGGCCCGACGTGCTGGCGACATTCCCGGAAGGCACGTCGTGGCGTCACCCGGAGCTGAAGGCTGCCGGCGCCGCAATGGCCACCACGGCGCTGGCATCGCTCGGGGTCTTCGAGGAAGCCTTCCGACGTGGTCAGGAAGCCATCGAAGGTGACCGGGTCCCGGGCGCGGCCAACATCGCGCTGTACACCCAGGGCATGTGCCTGCGGCACGTCGGCCGCGAGGAGGAAGCCGTCGAACTTCTGCGCCGCGTGTATTCGCGCGATGCGAAGTTCACCCCGGCACGCGAAGCGTTGGACAATCCCAACTTCCGGCTGGTCCTCTCCGACCCGGAAACGATTGAGGCACGCACGGATCCGTGGGACCCGGATAGTGCACCGACCCGGGCACAAGCCGAGGCCACTCGACATGCCGAAGACGCCGCAAAATACTTGGCGGAGGGTGACGCCGAGCTCAACGCGATGCTCGGCATGACTCAGGCCAAACAGGAAATCAAGCTCATCAAGTCAACGACAAAGGTGAACTTGGCCCGCGCCAAGATGGGACTGCCAGTTCCACTGACGTCGCGCCACACCTTGTTGCTGGGGCCACCCGGTACCGGGAAGACCTCAGTTGCACGGGCATTTGCCAAGCAGCTGTGCGGGTTGACCGTCCTGCGCAAGCCGCTGGTAGTGGAGACCAGCCGCACCAAGCTGCTGGGCCGCTACATGGCCGACGCTGAGAAGAACGCCGAAGAGATGCTCGAAGGTGCGCTGGGTGGCGCGGTCTTCTTCGACGAGATGCACACCCTGCATGAGAAGGGTTACTCGCAGGGCGACCCGTACGGCAACGCCATCATCAACACGCTGCTGCTGTACATGGAGAACCATCGCGACGAATTGGTGGTGTTCGGGGCCGGGTACGCCAAAGCGATGGAGAAGATGCTCGAGGTGAATCAAGGTCTGCGACGGCGCTTTTCGACGGTCATCGAGTTCTACAGCTACACGCCGGAAGAACTGATTGATCTCACGCTGCTGATGGGCAACGAGAACCAAGACGTCATCAGCGAGGACCAGGTCGCGGTGTTGTTGCCGTCGTACACCAAGTTCTACACCGATGAGACCTATTCCGAGGACGGTGATCTGATCCGCGGCATCGACATGCTCGGCAATGCCGGCTTTGTGCGCAACGTGGTGGAGAAGGCGCGTGATCACCGGAGTTTCCGCCTCGACGACGACGACCTGGACGCGGTGCTGAACAATGACTTCACCGAATTCAGCGAGGCCCAGATGCGTCGATTCCGGGAGTTGACGAGCGAGGACCTCGCCGCGGGCCTCAGTGCCGCGGTAGCGGAAAAGAAGACCAGCTAGCTCCTGACTGGTCACCGCAGTGGCCATATCAGCTAACCCTGCTGCGCTCACGCCGTCGTGCGAATAGCGCGGCGACCAATCGACACAGCCGATGGCGCGGCGACATACGCTGGATTGTTGCCGGCTGGCTACGTTGCGGCTGTTGATGCCTTGTCAAATGCGCAAAGGCCCGCGAAACACGCGTCGGCGGCCAGGACCGCGCGGCACGACAAATAGGTTGTGTTAACAACCCTCCGCTATCCGCTCCAGCCGGATACGCTGTGTGGAATTCGAGCTAGGACGAGGGGGTGGGGGACGCCTGGCAAATGTCGCCGGGTCACTTCATCTCGTAATTGCAACCACGGTGGCGCTCCCGTGTGAGCCCCGACGGTGACGGGAGGTGGGGCCGCACTGAGCCGATCAACAGTCAATGTACGAACTCGATGACCATTTCTTCCCGATCCGGTCACGGCGCTTTCCCGTCGTCGGATTCGGCTGGCGCAATTATCCGATGCGCGGTGCCCCCTCGGCGCACTTGCTCTCGGCAGCACGCCGACCCCACCACCGCGGTCAAGTCCCGTAGCTGGGTCGGACTATCCCTCAAGGAGAAGTCCGATGAATTCCGTTACGAAACGAGTCGCTTCATTAGGCGCGGCAATCCGCGCTCAGCAATGCTGTTGTGCTGCAACACAATTCATGAGCACAGCCGGTGTCGGCCGCGGGAGGTGTTGACGATGGATTTCGGAGCATTCCCACCGGAGATCAACTCCCTGCGCATGTACACCGGCCCTGGCGCAACCCCGATGCTGGCGGCGGTGGCCGCCTGGGATGGGCTGGCGGCCGAACTGCGGTCGACGGCCGCCGCGTACGACACGGTCATCTCGGTGCTGACCGACGACGGCTGGCTGGGACCGGCAGCAGAATCGATGCTGGCCGCGGTCACCCCATATCTGGCCTGGATGACCCTGACCGGGGTGCAGGCAGAGGAAGCGGGCACTCAGGCTGCGTCGGCGGCGGCGGCATATGAAGCCGCATATGCCATGACGGTGCCCCCGCCCGCTATCGCGGCCAATCGTGCGCAATTGCAGGTGTTGGTCGCGACCAACTTGATTGGCCAGAACACCGCGGCGATCGCGGCGACCGAGGCCGCCTACGGCGAGATGTGGGCCCAGGATGCGGCAGCCATGTACGGCTACGCCACCAGCTCTGCGGCGGCGTCGACGCTGACGCCGTTCAGCCAACCGGCGCAAGTCACCGATCCTGCCGGACAGGCCGGCCAGGCGGAGGCGGTCACCCAGGCGGCCGCCAGCGCAGTGGGGACCCTGACGCAGTCAGAGCTGCCGCAACTGATGTCGTCGGTACCCTCGGCGCTGCAAGGGCTCGCGTCACCGGCAGCTGCAACGGCTGAAGCCTTCCCGGGTGAGGGCTTACTCGTCAACCTGCTGAATTTCCTGGATGGCGCCGACGGCAATCCGATCGGGACGTTTCTGAACTCCAATTTTGCCAACGGGTTCATCTCAGCCGGATATGTCAGCCCGGCGATCATCGGCCCCGCAGTCTTTGCAGGACTGGCCGACATCAACGCGGTAGCCCTCGGCGCAGAGGAGTCCCCGATACCACCGATGGGCTCCGGCGAGGGGAATGCTTCCGGGATTCCCGGGCGGTCACCGGCCGTCAGCGTTCCGCCACTGGGCGAGGCGACGGAGGCCTCGTGGGCAACGGGCGGCGGGATTACGGCAGGGACGAACCAGTCGGCGCTAGTCGGGCGGTTATCGGTGCCACAGACCTGGACAGCGGCGACGGCGGTGGCGAACCACGCCGGGGCCGCAGCCCCGGGCGGTGGCTGGACCAGCACCGCAATCGCTCCCGCGGCGGCGTCGGGCATGCCCGGCTTCCCCGGCATGGCGGCCCCTGGCATGTATGGCCACAGCTTCGGCAATCCTCCGCGCTATGGATTCCGACCGACGGTCATGGGGCGACCACCAGCCGCTGGATGACAGGGGGGAGACAACCGCGACATTGGCGATCGGTTCCGCGTGATCTGCGGCGATCGAGGCCAACAGCGCAATCACGGTTGGTGAGAGGAGGTGCTGGCATTGGATTTCGGAGCCCTCCCCCCTGAAGTCAACTCGCTTCGGATGTATACCGGGCCAGGCTCGGCGCCGATGCTGGCCGCCATGATGGCCTGGGATGCACTTGCCGCGGAAATGCGTTTGACCGCAACGGCATACGATTCGGTGTTGACGACGCTGGTCGGTGACGGTTGGCAGGGACCGGCAGCGGCGGCCATGACGGCTGCCGTCGCGCCGTATGTCACGTGGCTGAGCGTCACGAGCCTGCAGGCTGAGCAGACGGCCAGTCAGGCCGCGGCCGCCGCGGCGGCGTTTGACGCCGCGTTCGCGATGACGGTGCCGCCGG
>JAVROG010000151.1:0-5154 GCA_032162865.1 Mycobacterium sp.
GCATATTCGTCCTGCTGCTGGCGGGTGAACTTGTCAACATCGTTGCGCTGCTCGGTCAGCGCGCCCATCGGCTGATCGGTGAATACGTCGTGCAGGCCGTCGTAGGCCATGTGGTCGCGCACCGTGATGTCGCCGTACTTGTAGCCGGACCGGCTGTCCATCAGCAGGTGCGGCGCCTTCGTCATGGACTCCTGGCCACCGGCGACCACCACGTCGAACTCCCCGGCCCGAATGAGCTGGTCAGCCAGCGCGATGGCATCGATTCCGGACAGGCACATCTTGTTGATGGTCAGCGCCGGGACATCCCAACCGATGCCGGCTGCGACCGCGGCCTGGCGGGCGGGCATCTGGCCAGCACCGGCCGTCAGCACCTGGCCCATGATCACGTACTCGACCAGCGAGGCCGGCACATTCCCCTTTTCCAAGGCTCCCTTTATCGCGATGGCACCCAGATCACTGGCGCTGAAATCCTTCAGCGAGCCCATCAGCTTGCCGATGGGTGTCCGTGCCCCAGCAACGATCACCGACGTCGTCATCAAACCTCCTACACGCACACCGAACGGCTGCTCGGGCCAACCCGGAGAAGCGGATTCTTTCTCCTGAGGTTACCGTTATGTGATGACGACCGATCAAGTTGACGCCCGTCGCAGTCTGGCTACCTCATTGGTTACCGGTCTTGATCATGTTGGCATTGCTGTCGCCGACTTAGACGCTTCTATCGAGTGGTACAACGACCACCTCGGCATGATCCTGGTGCACGAAGAAATCAACGACGACCAGGGCATCCGCGAGGCGATGTTGGCTGTCCCCGGCACCAGCGCGCAGATCCAATTGATGGCCCCCCTCGACGAGTCTTCGGTGATCGCGAAGTTCATCGACAAGCGCGGACCGGGCATCCAGCAGCTGGCCTGCCGGACCAGAGATCTGGACGCCATGTGCGAGCAGCTGCGGTCCCAGGGTGTCAGGTTGGTCTACGACGCCCCCCGGCGCGGTACCGCAAACTCCCGGATCAACTTCATCCACCCGAAGGACGCCGGCGGTGTCCTGATCGAGTTGGTGGAGCCGGCTCCCCGCTAAGTAGCTAATACCACTTTCGGGTGGGCGCGCGATTGGCGCGGTTGGTCCAGCACGGCGTGTGCCAGTGCCGCCGATCGTCGATCGAGTCCGGTAACTCCGCTGGCCACACCACCACATGCGCGGTGCCGGAACGGATTTCGTGATCGCAGCCCGGACAGCGATAGGTCTTGACGGCACGCGCCGCGGCGACGGGGCGTACTTCGTACTCGTAGCCGTCGGGCCCGGCTTCTATTCGGCGCGGCATCGGCGGCAGTGATCCCGGCTGCTTACGGGGTGGCAATTTGCGGCGCCGTGCCATCCGGCGAGTTTAGTCCGGCAGCTCAGAACAGCCGGTACTCGTCGCTGTCCATCCCGCGCATCTTGTCGTAATCCAATATCAGGCAACGGATCCCGCGATCGACGGCCAGAGTGCGAGCCTGCGGTTTGATCTGCTGAGCGGCGAACACTCCCTTGACCGGAGCCAGAACAGTGTCGCGATTGAGCAATTCGAGGTAACGGGTGAGCTGCTCGACGCCGTCGATCTCGCCGCGCCGCTTGATTTCCACGGCCACCGAGCCGCCTTTCTCGTCGCGGCACAGCAGGTCCACGGGTCCGATCGCGGTCATGTACTCGCGGCGGACCAACGTGTATCCCTGCCCCAGCAGTCCGACGTGCTCGGCGAGCAACGCCTGCAGATGGGCCTCGACGCCGTCCTTGACCAATCCCGGATCCACACCGAGGTCGTGGCTGGAATCGTGCTCGACCGCCTCGACGGTGATTCGCAACTGCTCGCCGGTCTTGTTCTCGACGACCCACACCGGCCCTGGCTCTTCGGTCAGCCAGCACGGCGGACTCATCCAGTTGAGTGGCTTGTAGGCGCGGTCGTCCGCATGCACGCTGACCGAACCATCAGCCTTGAACAACAGCAGCCTGCGCGCGGACGGGAGGTGCGCGGTAAGCCGGCCCACGTAGTCGACCGTGCACTGGGCGATCACTAGACGCACCCGACTCACCTTAGAGCGTGCGGCACGAATTAGGCTGACGCCACCATGTCGCCCAAAAAGGCCGCCCAGAAAAGCGTTGCGCAGCGCCTGGGCCGGTTCCTGGAGAGGCTGACCCGTCAAAGCGGTCGGCCGGACGACCCTGCATACGGGTCCTGGCTGCTGGGGCGGGTATCGGAGGATCCGCACCGCCGGCGGGTGCGGATCCAGGTCATCATGACCGTGCTCATCGTGGGCGCGAACCTGATCGGTATCGCCGTCGCCCTGCTTTTGGTCATCGTCGCGGTTCCAGTGCCGAGCGTGTTCGATGACGCCCCGCTCTGGGTCTCTCTGATCGCCGGTCCGGCCTATATCGCGGCCGCCTTGGTTATCGGTGCGTACACCATCACCCGTGGCACCGTCCAGGCGCTGCGCTGGGCGATTGAGGAACGCACACCGACTGATGTCGACGCACGCAATACGTTCCTGGCGCCATGGCGCGTCGCCGTCGGTCACCTCACGTTGTGGGGACTCGGGACGGTACTGCTGACGGTTCTCTACGGCATGGCAAACACCATGTTCATACCGCGGTTCCTGGTGGCGGTGGGCTTCTGTGGCCTGCTGGTGTCCACCGGCAGCTACCTGCTCACTGAATTCGCGCTGCGCCCGGTCGCCGCCCAGGCACTCGAGGCTGGACCGCCGCCGCGTCGGCTCGCGCCGGGAATCATGGGCCGGACCATCATGGTCTGGCTGCTCGGTTCGGGTGTGCCGGTCGTCGGTATCGGTCTGATGGCGATCTTTGCAATGGCGTTGCGGAATCTGACTCAGACCCAGTTCGCGGTCGGCGTGCTGATCATCTCGGCGGTGACGCTGATCTTCGGATTCATGCTGATGTGGATCCTGGCCTGGCTGACCGCGACGCCGGTGCGCGTGGTGCGCTCGGCACTCCAACGCGTCGAGAAGGGTGACCTGCGCGGCGATCTGGTGGTGTTCGACGGCACCGAACTCGGTGAATTGCAACGCGGTTTCAACAAGATGGTCGCCGGGCTGCGCGAGCGCGAACGGGTGCGCGATCTGTTCGGCCGCCACGTCGGACGCGAAGTCGCGCTGGCCGCCGAAAAGGAGAAACCGAAGCTCGGCGGCGAAGAACGCCACGTGGCAGTGGTTTTCATCGATATCGTCGGCTCCACGAAATTGGTGACCAGCCGGCCCCCGGGCGAGGTTGTCAAAGTGCTCAACCAGTTCTTCGCGATCGTTGTCGAGGAAGTCGACCGGCATTACGGCCTGGTCAACAAATTCGAGGGTGACGCGTCGTTGGCAATCTTCGGCGCCCCCAATCACCTTGATTGCCCTGAGGACAAGGCGCTGGCCGCCGCGCGGGTGATGGCCGAACGGCTGGCGGAAGAAATGCCCGAGTGTCAGGCGGGCATCGGCGTGGCGGCGGGAACAGTCGTTGCCGGCAATGTGGGTGCCAAGGAGCGCTTCGAGTACACCGTGATCGGCGAGCCGGTCAACGAGGCCGCCCGGTTGTGCGAACTGGCGAAGAACCGCCCGGGCAATCTCTTGGCTTCCGCGCAGACCGTGGAAGCCGCGAGCGAAGAAGAACGCGCCCGGTGGTCTTTGGGCAGATACGTAAAACTTCGTGGGCACGACCAGCGCACCCGGGTGGCCTCGCCGGCCGAACCGGCCAAACCGGCCAAACCGGCCAAAAAATAGGCCAGGTAACCCCTTCGCGATTATTTGCCACGGTCGCTGACACGCGTAGCCTCAGCCCGATGAGCGCCGGTGGCTGGGTCATCTTCTGGGCGGTGGTGGCTGTGGTCGTGATCGCGGAATTCGTGCGCGAATCCAAGTCGAAGAACTCCGACATCTGGGACGCCGGGGGTGAGCGCCGGCGCAAAAAACGCGATGGCGGGGACGGCGGCGGGGATAGTGGCTGCGGTGGCGGGATAGCCGCGGGGATAGCGGTTGCGCCGGCGGGTGCGGCGGAGGCCACTAACCTGTACGCGGAGATCCGGCCCACCTTGATGTCGCTTTTCCGCCAGTCATGTCGGCCCGTAGGTGTAATTGTCGAAGGGTGCACGAAGATTTCGAACGCTGCTACCGGGCGGTCCAAGCCAAGGACGCCCGGTTCGACGGCTGGTTCGTCACCGCGGTCCTGACCACCCGGATCTACTGCCGCCCCAGTTGTCCGGTGCGACCCCCCTTCGCCCGCAATGTCCGGTTTCTGCCGACCGCCGCCGCCGCCCAGCGCGAGGGCTTCCGGGCCTGCAAGCGGTGCCGTCCGGACGCATCTCCGGGCTCTCCGGAATGGAACGTCCGCGGCGACGTCGTCGCGCGGGCCATGCGACTCATCGCCGACGGCACGGTCGACCGTGAGGGCGTCACGGGCCTCGCCGGTCACCTCGGCTACACAACCCGCCAGGTGGAGCGGCTATTGCAGGCCGAGGTCGGCGCCGGCCCGCTCGCACTGGCTCGCGCGCAGCGGACGCAGACCGCCCGGGTGCTGATCGAGACCACCGAATTGCCGTTCGGCGACGTCGCATTCGCCGCCGGTTTTTCCAGCATCCGCCAGTTCAACGACACCGTGCGCCTGGTGTGCGACCGCACTCCGACGGCGTTGCGCAAGCGTGCCGTCGCGAGATTCGGATCCGATGTCGCGGTGCACGCCGGCGGTGCGGGCGTGCTGTCACTTCGGTTGCCGGTACGGACCCCGTTCGCGTACGAGGGCGTCTTCGGCCATCTCGCTGCCACCGCGGTCCCGGGATGCGAGGAGGTCCGAAACGGCGCCTACCGACGCACACTGCGACTTTCCTCGGGCAACGGCGTGGTCACCCTGACCCCGGCCCCCGATCACGTGCGCTGCCTGCTGGTGCTCGACGAGTTCCGCGACCTTGCCACCGCGACGGCCCGGTGCCGACGCCTGCTGGATCTGGATGCAGATCCCGAAGCGGTGGTCGAGGCGCTCAGCGCCGACCCCGATCTGGGCCCGGTGGTGAGTAAGGCCCCCGGACAACGCATTCCGCGCACCGTCGACGAAGCCGAGCTGGCCGTGCGGGTGGTCTTGGGACAGCAGGTATCGACCAAGGCCGCGCGTACCCACGCCGGACGGCTGGTC
>JAVROG010000152.1:0-2971 GCA_032162865.1 Mycobacterium sp.
GAGGGGGGTCCTCGCCCCAAAGCAGCTCGACGAGCGGGTCGGCCGACACGACCGAACCGGCGTGCAGCCCGAGCATCATCAGGACGGCGCGAGGCTTAGCGCCCGGGATCGTGACGGGCGTGCCGTCCTGCCGGACCTGGAGAGGTCCCAAAACCCCCAGTTCCACCTGTTGAAGCGTAGTCACATCTGCGATCGTCGGCGAGAGGATTCAACACCTGGTCAAGATCTGGTAAAGCCATCGCGAGCGCTGCCCAGCTAACTTGAGTCGCGTCCACACGGTCCCGGCGGTGGGCAACTATGCTCCATGCGGAATATCAAGCACTTCACATCGGAGTGGGCCGGGTCCGGGTTCCCAGTACGATCCGAGGTTGATCGCTCGATGCTGAAACTATCCCGATCACCGGGGTGGTGGGCAAGATCGCGTTTCCCATCGCGCGGGCCTTGCGGCATCAAACGAGCTATGAGGCATTACCGCAAGCGGAACGCACCGGTAGGCACGTTATGCGAATCCGAGAATTACGTTATCATCTCCGAGTGTGACGGAGACGCTGGTCCGGCAGGAGCCGCGCTCGGGTGTGGTAGTACTCCGACTCAACCGTCCTGCCCGGCTGAACGCCGTCAATGCCGCCATGCAGGCTGAGCTCCTCGCAGCGTTGACAGCCCTGACCGCCGAGACTTCCGTGCACGCCGTCGTCCTCACCGGCGAAGGCCGCGGATTCTGTTCCGGTATCGATGTCCGCGACTTCGGGGCGGACGTGCCGGCCGCCACCGATCCCGCCATCGATCGACTGCGCTTCCAGGAGGCTATGGCGGCAATCCCGCAGGCGATCCGCGATCTGCCCCAGCCAGTGATCGCGGCGGTCAACGGCCCGTGTGTGGGCGCTGGACTGGCCCTGTGCCTGGCCGCGGACATTCGGATCTGCTCGACTGCGGCGACGTTCGGAAACGCGGCAATCCTGTTGGGTCTATCGGGCGCTGAGATGGGCATGAGCTATCACCTGCCCCGCATCGTCGGCACCAGTGTCGCGGCGGATTGGATGCTCACCGGTCGCATCGTGTCCGCCGAGGAAGCTGACCACAGGGGCCTGGTGAGCCAAATTGTGGAACCCGAGCGACTTTTCGACCATGCGGTGGACTTGGCGGGCCACATCGCCGATCTCGCCCCGCTCGGTGTACGACTGACAAAGCGTGCGCTGCAAGTCAATACGGATGCTGCGGGGTTTGCTCCGGCGGTCGAGCTGGAGAACCGCAATCAGGTGCTGAGTCACGCCACCGACGAGGCCGCGGCGCTTCGCCAAAAGTGGTCTGAGCACTAAAACGAAAGGATCGGCCAGTGGCGTGGGATTTCTCGACTGACCCGGAGTGGTCGGCGCAACTCAAATGGGTGGACGAATTCGTGCGCGCCGAGTGCGAGCCCGTCGATTTACTCGTCAAGGAATCGCATGACCTCAACGACCCGGTCCGCCAGGCCCTGATTCCCCCGCTGCAGAAGATCGTCAAGGAGCGCGGCTTGTGGGCCACCCACCTGGGGCCCCATCTGGGCGGACCCGGCTACGGGCAGATGAAACTGGCGCTGCTGAACGAGATCCTGGGCCGGTCGGAATGCGCTCCCATCGTCTTCGGTTCGCAGGCGCCGGATTCGGGGAACAGCGAGATCCTGGCTCACTACGGAACCCCGGAACTCAAGCAGCGATATCTCGAACCGCTGCTGGACAACCGGATCGTGTCCTGCTTCTCGATGACCGAACCGCAGGGTGGCGCCGATCCGAAGGTCTTCACGACTGAGGCGGTCCAGGACGGCGACCACTGGATCATCAACGGGGAGAAGTGGTTCTCCTCTTTCGCATCGATGGCGTCCTTCTTGATCGTGATGGCCGTGACCGACCCGGAAGCCCCGCCTTACGAGCGGCATTCGATGTTCGTGGTTCCCGGCGAGACACCGGGGATCAACGTGCTGCGCGACGTGGGGCTGGGCTATCAGCCGGTCGGCGGCGGCCGCGAAGGCTATGTGCGCTATGAGAATGTGCGCGTTCCCGCAGACCACATGCTCGGTCCGCGTGGCGGTGCTTTCGTGGTCGCCCAGACCCGGCTGGGTGGCGGCCGCATCCACCATGCGATGCGCACCGTCGGCCTGGTGCGCCGCATCTTCGACATGCTTTGCGAGCGGGCGGTTTCCCGGCACACTCAGGGCAGCATGCTCGGTGACAAGCAGCTCGTCCAGGAGATGATCGCCGACTCATGGATGGAGATCGAGGCGTTTCGCCTGCTGACGCTGCAGACCGCGTGGAAGATAGATCAGCACAACGACTATAAAGCCGTCCGCGCCGACATTTCGGCGGTGAAGGCGATGATGCAGAAGGTCTTGCACGACGTTTCGGCGCGCGCGTTGCAGTTGCACGGCTCGCTGGGCACCACCCACGAGATGCCTTTCGTGCAGCATCTGGTCGAGTCGTTCGTGCTCGGACTGGCCGACGGGCCGACCGAGGTGCACAAGGTCACGCTCGCCCGACTGCTTCTCAAAGACCGCAAGCCCGCTCCGGACCTGTTTCCCTCCGAACACCTGCTGCGCCTACGTGGGGCTGCGGAGAAGAAGTACGCCGCCCAACTCGCCGGTATTCCGCGTCCCTAGTCGAGCAACTGTCTGGCCCGGGACAGTAAGTGGGGCAACGCTTCCGACATTGACTCCAAACTGACGTCGGGTCGGGTGCGCCGCCGATTGTGTTTGACGATCAGCGACCAGGTCGCCACTGATTTGAAGCACGCCAACGCCTGGAACCAAGCCAGATCGGGCACCGGGAAACCCACTGCCGCTTGGTAAACCGAGGCCAGTTCGGCCGGCGCCGGCGTTCTGCCCACGTAAGGCGTTGGCCGTCGATAGGTTTGCGGGTCGCAGTTGATCAGGAACCATCCGGCATCGACGCGTGGATCGCCCACCGACCAGATCTCCCAGTCGATCACGCCGGTGATCCGG
>JAVROG010000153.1:0-2718 GCA_032162865.1 Mycobacterium sp.
CTGGCATCCACTCGGTGTGGTCGGCGCGATCACGGCGTTCAACTTCCCGGTCGCGGTGTGGGCGAGGAACACCGCGCTGGCACTGGTGTGCGGCGACCCGGTGGTGTGGAAGCCCTCGGAACTGACCCCGCTGACGGCGCTGGCGTGCGACGCGCTGTTGAGCCGGGCGGCCGCCGACGTAGGCGCGCCGCCGGCCGTGGGTGGCCTGTTGCTCGGCGGCGCCGAATTGGGCGAGGCGCTGGTGGACGACGACCGGATCGCGTTGCTGTCGGCGACCGGTTCGGTGCGGATGGGCCGGCAGGTCGGCCCCCGGTTGGCCCGGCGGTTCGGGCGGGCGCTGCTGGAGTTGGGCGGCAACAACGCGGCTATCGTGACGCCGTCGGCCGACCTGGAGCTGGCGGTGCGGGCCATCGTGTTCGCCGCGGCCGGCACCGCCGGTCAGCGCTGCACCACCCTGCGCCGGCTGATCGTGCATCGCACGGTGGCCGATCACGTGGTGGAGCGGATCGGCTCCGCTTTCCGGCAACTGCCGGTCGGCGATCCGACGGAGTCGGGCACCCTCGTCGGGCCACTCATTCACGAGACGGCCTACCGCGACATGGTGGGAGCGCTGGAGCAGGCACGTGCCGACGGCGGGCAGATCATCGGCGGTGAGCGCCAGCAGGAGGGGCATCCGAGTGCCTACTATGTCGCGCCCGCCGTGGTGCGGATGCCCTCGCAGACCGACATCGTTGCGACCGAAACCTTTGCACCCATCCTCTACGTGCTGGTCTACGACGAATTGGACGAGGCGATAGCACTCAATAATGCGGTGCCACAGGGGCTTTCATCGGCCATCTTCACCACCGACCTGCGCGAGGCGCAACGCTTCCTGGACGGTTCCGATTGCGGCATCGCCAACGTCAACATCGGGACCTCGGGCGCCGAGATCGGCGGGGCGTTCGGTGGCGAGAAGCAAACCGGTGGTGGCCGCGAGTCCGGTTCGGACACCTGGAAGGCCTATATGCGCCGCGCGACCAACACCATCAACTACTCCAGGGACCTGCCGCTGGCTCAAGGGGTGAAGTTCGGCGGATAGTTCTGAATTGACTGAGCGCCTATCTGACATGAGTAGTATCTCGCGTATGGCGACAGCCAGGAGGCGGTTATCCCCGGAGGATCGACGCGCTGAATTGCTCGCTCTGGGGGCGGAAGTCTTCGGTAAGCGACCCTACGACGAGGTGCGGATCGACGAGATCGCCGAGCGCGCCGGCGTTTCGCGCGCCCTGATGTACCACTACTTCCCCGACAAGCGTGCGTTCTTCGCCGCCGTCGTCAAGGACGAGGCCGACCGGCTCTACGCGGCCACCAACACCGAGCCGTCGCCGGGCATGACGATGTTCGAAGAAATTCGGATGGGCGTGCTGGCCTACATGGCCTATCACGAACAGAACCCGGAAGCCGCGTGGGCGGCCTACGTCGGCCTCGGCCGATCCGACCCGGTTCTGCTCGGTATCGACGACGAAGCCAAGAACCGCCAGCTGGAACACATCATGACCCGGGTCGCCGAAGTCGTGGGTGGCATCCCGGGGCAGGCCGCGCTGGAGGCGGACGTCGAACGCGACCTGCGGGTCGTCCTGCACAGCTGGCTGGCATTCACCTTCGAAACCTGCCGGCAGCGGATTATGGACCAGACGCTGGAAGCCGAACGGCTCGCCGATGCCTGCGCTCACACGCTGCTGGACTCGATTGCCCGCGTAAAAGACATTCCTCCGCAACTGGCGGAGGCGATGGCGACGGCGCGTTTCAAACCTCAGGTGTAACGGCCCGGGTTTTTGTCGGTGCCTCTTGGCACGATGGCTAGGTGAGCACCACACGGCCACCAGGTCCGCCCGCTGACGCACTGGCCCGGTTCAGCGCGATCACGCGTGACTGGTTCGCCAGTACCTTCGCCGCGCCGACCGACGCGCAGGCCGCGGCCTGGACGGCTATCGCCAACGGCGACAACACGCTGGTCATTGCGCCGACCGGGTCGGGTAAGACGCTTGCCGCATTCCTGTGGGCGCTGGACAGTCTGGCGGCCGCGCCCGACCATCAGGCCGGAACTCGCGTGCTTTATGTGTCGCCGCTCAAGGCACTCGCGGTGGACGTCGAGCGCAACCTCCGCACCCCCCTTGCCGGGCTGACCCGCCTCGCCGAGGCTCGGGGGCTTCCCGCGCCCGCCATCAGCGTGGGCGTCCGGTCCGGCGACACGCCGCCAGCGCAGCGCCGTCAGCTGATCACCCGGCCGCCCGACGTGTTGATCACCACCCCCGAATCACTGTTTTTGATGCTGACGTCAGCCGCGCGCGAGACATTGGCCGGCGTACAGACGATCATCGTGGACGAGGTTCACGCCATCGCAGCCACCAAGCGCGGAGCGCATCTCGCGTTGTCCCTCGAACGGCTGGACGAGCTGCGCGAGGGACCGCCGGCCCAGCGCATCGGCCTGTCGGCCACGGTCCGGCCGCCCGAGGAGCTGGCCCGGTTCCTGTCGGGAGGAGCGCGCACCACCCTCGTTAATCCCCCGTCGGCCAAGACCGTCGAGTTGTCCGTGCAGGTACCGGTACCCGACATGGCCAACCTGGCCAACAACTCGATCTGGCCGGACGTCGAGGCGCGCCTGGTCGACCTGATCGAAGAGCACAACTCAACCATCGTGTTCGCCAACTCGCGCCGGCTGGCCGAGCGACTTACCGC